>CAYGTA010000208.1:0-8360 GCA_964352605.1 uncultured bacterium
CCATAGTGTCTAAACTTACTTTGTGATGTGACTGTTGCCTGCTTATTTTTTAGATATGAGTAGATAATAAGTGTCATGTCAACCGTTCAAGATAAAATTACAAAAGTTAGCGTTGACCCTCTCAGAGACGAGCGATGGAAACAGCTACTAAACCTCTATGAATCAGATGTGTTTCATTCGCCTGCGTGGCTTACGGTCTTAGAAGAAAGCTACGGGTTTAAAATCGAAGCTTTAGTCTTAATTAATGAAAGTGGCGAAGCCTATGCAGGTGTTGCTTACTGCCTAATTGAAGACATTTTTGCTAAGCGTATAGTTAGTTTGCCTTTTTCAGACTTCTTAGATCCACTTGTCGATACTAAAGAAAGCTGGAAGATCTTGCTTGATGAACTCTTGGCAAAAGATGTAACAACAAGATTTAGGGTTCTTCATAGTGAGATTGCTTTACAAGATAGTCGTTTAGAGCAAGTCGGCAGAGCCAAATGGCACTGCACAGACACAACGCGAAGTGAAGAAGAAATCTGGTCAGGCTTAGAAGGATCTGCGAAACGAGCAATCAAAAAAGCCAGACGAGCAGATGTTCAAATTACTGCACTTCAAGAGAAAGCCGACTTACCAAAATTCTTTAACTTACACCTTGGTGTAAGAAAACGAAAATACGACTTGTTAGCGCAACCCTACAGCTTCTTTGAAGCCATCTGGGATGAATTTATGGCGCAAGGCAAAGGGCAAATACTCATAGCCTCAACAGAATCTCAAGTAATTGGCAGCATTGTCTTACTCGAGTGGGCTGACAAGATGTACTACAAGTTAAGTGCAACCGATCCTGCTTACTTGCATTTAAGACCTAATGACTTGCTGATTTGGGAAGGCTTGAAACAAGCCCATGATAAGGGCATGCGTTATTTTGACTTTGGTATTAGTGATTGGGAACAAGAGGGGCTCATAAGGTACAAGCGGAAATTCGCAACGCAAGAAAAAACAGTTTCTTTCTTAACAAAACCTTCATCACAAGCTGTAAGTGCAGAAGAAAAGACTATTCGCAAGCTTTTCTCCAGCATGACAGAGTTGTTTGTAGATGACGGTGTGAGTGATGAAGTAAGCGCTCGAGCTGGAAATTTATTGTACCGCTATTTTATTTAACAGAGCTAAGTCGATTTTGTATGTGAAGCTGTCACTGACGTAATTGCTTTGAAAAATTAGACTTAACAACCGTGAGAGATTTCCGGGAGGAATGACTATTCGTGAATAATCTAAAAACAACTAAAGCTGTGCTTATGGCATATCTAAACGTTTGGAGTTTTCTTTAATGGACGCTAATGAGCAAATGCGTCTTATGGAATTTCGATCTGAAGCCAGACTAGACCCTTCTACTGTTAAGGCAACTATTCCTGATATTGCTGCTAAGCCTTACCTTAACCATGCGACCAAACGAGCTTTAGACATAGTGGTTTCTGGGTTAGCGTTGCTTGTCTTGTCGCCAGTTTTACTACTGATTGCAGTAGCAATTCGTTTAGAGAGCGAAGGCAATGTTATTTATAAACAAAAGCGAATTGGCTCTAAACGAGTCTCACATAAGGGTAAAACAGTTTGGCAAGTTGCTGCCTTTGACATGTATAAGTTTCGCTCTATGCGTGCCAGCAATAACAATAGTTTGCATAAAGCCTACACCAAGGCTTACATTGAGGGAGATCAAGAAAAAATGCAGGCTTTACAGCCTGAAGCTGAAACGGCTAAATCCTTTAAACTCAACCGTGATCCGCGAATAACTCGAGTGGGTCAAATTATTCGTGAGCTAAGTATTGATGAGTTGCCGCAACTCTGGAATATTTTTACAGGCACGATGAGTTTGGTTGGTCCAAGACCTGCACTAGATTATGAAGTAGAGCTTTATGAACAAGAAGATTTACAGCGTTTAGCTTGCAAGCCGGGGCTTACAGGTTGGTGGCAGGTAAACGGTCGCACGACCACCAGCTTTAAAGAAATGATTGCGCTTGATCTTGACTACATTCAGCAACAATCTGTGTTATTTGACTTAAAAATTATTTTACTAACTATTCCCGTTGTTTTTTCGAAAGAAGGTGCAGGATGAGCAAGCTAGCGTTACGTATAGGTATTATTGGGTGCGGCTACTGGGGACCCAATGTCATAAGAAACTTTGTGAATTTAGCTGATTCTGATGTCGTTGCCTTGGCGGATCTTAATAGTGAGAATTTATTTCGCATGAAGTCACTGCATCCTCAAATAGAATACTTTAGCGAAAACTTTCATGATTTTTTCTCTATGAATTTAGATGCTGTAGTCATTGCGACACCGCCCCAAACGCATCATGCTATCGCTAAAGCCTGCTTAGAAAACGGCTTGCATGTTCTTATTGAAAAACCTATTACGTTGGACAGCGAAACGGCAATTGACCTTATTAATGTAGCGCGTGAACACAAGCGTATTTTAATGGTAGGGCATACCTTTGAATACAACTCAGCTGTTCAAGAATTACGCCGTTTGGTGCAAAGCGGTGAACTAGGCAAAATACATTATATTGACGCGGTACGTGTGAGTTTAGGTCTATTTCAAACCCATGCTAATGCTTTATGGGATTTAGCTCCGCATGATATTTCTATCTTGAGGCATATCTTAGGTGAAGACCCGATTGGTGTCAGCTCACAAGGTTCAGCCTGTGTGCAAGACGGTATAGAAGATGTGGTTTACACAACACTCCGTTTTCCTAAAAACATCATGGCGCACTGCCGTGTTAGCTGGTTAGATCCTTTTAAAACAAGACGCATTACTGTTGTAGGTGACAAGAAAATGGTCATCTATGATGACGTTGAACCTCACGAAAAATTACGTGTTTATGACAAAGGTGTAAAAGCTATTCGTCGTACAGACACCTTTGGTGAGTTTAGTTTTAGTTACCACTATGGTGATATCGTCAGCCCTTACATTCACCAACAAGAACCTCTAAAAGTACAGTGTCAACACTTTTTAGACTGCATTAACGAAAGCCATGCGCCTTTAACAGATGGCTACAACGGTCTAAAAGTTGTTGAAGTTCTAGAGGCGGCCCAAAAATCACTTGAAAACCATGGTGAATTTGTTCCTCTAGCATCAAATTATATTGAGTTGCCTCAAGGGGTCTCAGTGTTTCCAAAAGCAGCAAGCCAATGGAAGCAAGAAACCTACCTAAACTCGAGTTCCCCTAAAGTTATTCCTTCACCTTCGTCTTTAAGCTAGGGTTTTTCTAGCAATCATCTTGAAAGAGGATAAATTATGAACATTCCATTTGTAGATTTAAATAGTCAGCATAGTAAAATTCGTCATGAGACCGATGCAGCAATTAAAGCTGTTTTAGATCGTGGAGATTACATTTTGGGTAAAGAGGTTGCTGAGCTTGAAGAGGCTTTTGCGGCTTATTGTGGTGCGCCCTTTGCTGTTGGGGTTGACTCAGGCTACTCTGCGATTGAACTTATTTTGAGGGGCTTTGGCATTGGTGAAGGGGATGAAGTTATTACGGTAACGCATACCTTTATTGCTTCTGCACTGGCTATTAGTAATTGTGGTGCTAAGCCTGTGCTGGTTGATGTTGATGAAGCTACCTATAATATGAACCCTGAGCTAGTAGAAGCAAAAATTACTGATAAAACCAAAGCGATTATTGCGGTGCATTTGTATGGCCAGCCTGCAGATATGACTGCACTTCAAGCTATTGCGCGTAAGCACAAGCTTTATTTAATTGAAGACTCTGCGCAAGCGCATGGCTCTTATTGTGATGGCAAAATGGCAGGCTCACTTGGTGACGCAGCAGCTTTTAGTTTTTACCCAAGTAAAAATTTAGGTGCTTTTGGTGATGCAGGTATTGTACTGACAAAACATGCAGACTTAGCAGAAAATATTCGTACCCTGCGAAATGTAGGTCAAAAGGTACGTAATGAGCATGTTGTTAGGGGCGTAAATTGCCGTTTGGATACCTTACAAGCTGCCATTTTAAAGACCAAATTACCCCATTTAGAAGCTTGGAATAAAAGTCGTCAAGAGGCTGCTGGTTTTTACCAAGAAGCCCTAGCTGATTTACCCTTAATTTTGCCAAGCGTTGCTGAGAATCGCACCCATGTTTATCACCTTTACATTGTACGAACCAAAGAAAGAGCTGCTTTGCAAGCGCATTTGCAAACTTCAGGTGTGGCAACAGGTATTCACTACCCTACCCCTGTCCATATGCAAGCAGCTTACGCAGATTTAGGTTACAAGCAAGGTGATTTTCCTGTATCAGAAAGCTTAGCCAAAGAAATCTTATCCTTACCTATTTTTCCTGACATGAGTCGTGAACAAGTAGCCTATGTAGCACAGGCGATAGGAGACTTTTTTAAAGTTGCTGCTTAAGCAAACACTTTATGGAGACAGTTATGAACCTTTTTAGTTTTTTAAAACGCTGGTTAGGCGTAATGATCATTCCTGTCATTATAGCTATTATTGCCATTTTGATACTCAATGTTAGAACTGGTAGCCAGTATAACTCTGTCGTAAAATTACAGTTTGCCACACCACAAGCTAGTGACATTTCAGTAAATGACCGCTACCGCTTTAGCAACTTAAGCGATGAAGTACTCATTACCAGAAACAACTTTAGAGAAATCTTACTAGACTCGAGTGTCTTTAGTGAGACAGCTAAGCAGCTTGATCTCGATGAGACTTATGATTTAGAGGTTTCTTTTGTTCCTGATTCTGATTTTATAAATGTAACGGTTTCGGCTGCTGAATCAAAAACGGCAGCTTTGGCAGCTAACGCGCATGTTAACAATGCCATTAAAGCTTTTGGTGAATTAAGAGCCTTACCTGCGAGAGCGCTTCAAGATAGCTTGGAAGTACAACTTAGTGAAGTTGAATCGCAGTTAGAAACAGCGCAACAAGCTCTACTTGATTTTCAAACCAATAACGGCATTTTTAATATGGATGAGCAAATAAGCCTTGAAGAACGCCTGATAACAGACTTGAAACTCGAGCAGAACCTTGCCTTAATAAGGGGTGAAAACTTGGCTGTTCTTGATCGCAGTATTGCTCAGCGTGAAAGTGAGCTGTTTCGATTGCTTGCGCTAAAGCCTATTTATGATGATTTGGAGCGAAATACAAGCCAGTTAAGTAGCAAACTAAACAGCTTAAGAAATAGCCTAAATGAAACAGACATTGTTGCAGATACCTTAATGGTAAGTAATTACATTAATGTTCTAAAAGATGCTGAGCCTGCTTTAAGCTCGAGTTCTCCTTATTTAAGGCTTTTACCGTTGGCTGCTGTTGGTGGGCTTGGTTTGGGTGTTTTACTGGCCTTCTTGTTAGATACGCTGTTTGTTTCAGATTCTAAAAAAAGTAGTAAACCTAAGAAGCGCTCTAACCGTAAGCGTAATGTTTCAGCTAAGTTTTCTTAAATCCTTTTAAAAAGGTATCGTGTCAGGTGAGTGTGAGCATGCTCTTAAAAGCAACTAAAACCTTAGAAGATAAACGTAAAACTGTTTTTATAACGCTTGGGGTGATGCTTTTATGGCTGCTATCTTTATGGTTTACCTTAGAAATTTTAGCGCTCATTGTGGGCTTGAGTGCATTGTGGTTCTTCTGGCAAAAACCACAATGGGGTGTTCTTGCATTTTTGGCTGTCAGTACCAGGCTTTTACCTGCCAGCCTCATCGATATTAGGCTACCGGGCATAGGGGGACTAGATCTTGCCGATATCCTTTTTGTGTCACTTGCAGTCATGGCATTTACACGTTATTTTTTAGCTAAAACCAAGCCCATAACAACAGCTTTATCTGTTTTTTACATACTTTTTATTGCATGGGCAGCTTACTCAGCCTTTTACGCATTGTTTTATCAGAACGTGGCACCGAACCTAGCTTTAGATGAATTTCGTATTGTTCTTTATTACGCAAGTTTTTTCTTTATTACTTGGCAAATTAAAGATCAAAATGCCATAAAGCAACTTATTATTGCCTTAGCTATTTTGGCTGATATTATGATTGGACTGGCAATCGCCCAGCAAATTTTTGGAGCGCAAAGCCTAGTCGGTCAGCTACTTGTAACACTCGAGTGGACTGTTTATGCGCAAGAAGGTGCTTTGGGTTCGCGCATTATTCCTCAGGGGCATGTTCTTATTTATTTTGTTTCTGTTATTGCTTTTGCAAAGCTTAGTTTCTTTAGTTTGAGCCGTCGTGCATGGCTATTTTGGTTGTTTCAGTTTTTGTTCTTAAGTACGGGGCTGGCTTTAAGTTTTACAAGGGCACAGTGGATTGCTTCTATAATTGCAGTTGCGTTTGTTGCGCTTGTTGCCTTAAAAAGAATGAAACTTGACCCTGTACGTTTTGCTTTGATTGGTTTTGCGAGCATCATGATTTTATTGGCTGCATTTGGCATAACAGCTCAATTCAACCCTAATGTTAATAGGCTAATAGAACCCATTCAAGAGAGATTTAGTTCTATTTTTGCTATTCAAGAAACAACTAGCTCTTACTCTTTACAATGGCGTGACTTTGAGCACGCTCGAGCTTTTGAATCTGTACTTGAAAGACCTTTGTTGGGTGTCGGTTTAGGAAATAGCTATCGAGAGTTAACAACCTTTCAAGGAGAAGCAAACGGTACGTTTATTCGCGGGATTGATGGAACAGATATTTACCGCTTTACACGCTACATGCATAACAGCTACTACTTTTTAGCGGTTAAAATGGGTGTTTTTAGTTTACTACTCTTCATCATTATTTCGCTTAGTTTTTTGCGTTTAGCGTTTAGGTCTTACCTTAAAGAAACAGATGCAAATAATAAAGCACTCATTGTAGCCATAGCCGCAGGCTTTATAGGCTTACTCTTTTGGGTTTACTTTCACTCACACCTCATGGAAGCCGAAAGCAGCTCGGTTATTAGCAGCATGATGGCTATTGTGGTCAGCTTAGCTGTACTTCCCAAGCAAAGCAATTAAGCATGGCATCTTTTTCTAGTAACGTTCGTTTCACCGCCATAGGCTCAGCCTCAAGCATCATCTTTTTATTTGTAGAAACTATGATTGCGGCAAGGGTACTAAACCCAATTGATTTTGGTATCTATGTACTCATTATTACCAATGTCAATTTCTTTGCCATGATGATAGATGGCGGCATAAAAACAGCCTTAACCCAACTTATAGCCAGCACAAACTTCAAGCAAAAACTCGAGTTTATGACCACGGGGTTCTTTTGGCGCTATATTTTATTGCTTATTTTTTCCACTTTATTTTGGATGCTGCAAAGCTTTTTCTTTACTGGTGAGATAGCTCGCTACGCTGTTTTGATGCCCTTTTTGCTGATTGTTGTGAGTTTAGATGAGTTTCTTTATGGCATGCTGCAAGGCTTTCATCTTTATAAACAGTTAGCCATAGCCCAATTTGCGCGTAGTGCCTCTCGGTTAAGCTTAACGCTAGCTTTGCTACTAGGCTTTGAGTTGGGAATATATGCATTGCTCATCTCTTGGTTTTGCTCTTTTTTGATTGTGGTGATCTACCAATTTTTGGTTTTGCCTAGACCCAATGCGTTTGTGGTTGAGCGCAGTTTAAGCTCTCAAATGTTTCGCTTTGGCTTGCCTATTTACTTAGGCCGCTTTTTGTGGTTTTTAAGTATTAGGGTCAATATTTTGTTATTGGCTGCCTTTTTGGGGCCTGCCAGTATCGCTATTTTTGATGTTGCATCTCGCATTCCACAAGCATTTCAGCGTTTTATTGACTCTTATTTTGCAGTTTACTACCCCACCATGACAACCGTTATTGCCTCTAAAGACAAGACGAAGATTGACGAGATGCTTAACCAATCTTTTAGGCTCATTTCTTTTTTAACAGCTTGCGCTACTTTGGTTGCTATTTTGTTTGGTCGCGAAATTATGGTTTTACTGTTTAGTGAAAAATACGCAGTAAGCGCACCCTTATTTGGCTTACTTATGATGTCACTGCATGTCGTTAGTCTGCTTTCTCTGATGGGCTATACCCTAACAGCGGCAGGTTTACCTTGGCGCTCAACTTTGCAAGATGGCTTTAAAGCTGCACTAATTGTAGTCGCTAACCTCATTTTTATTCCTTTATATGGCGTTATGGGCGCAGCGCTAGCAAGTGTTGCAGCTGTGCACCTAAGTAGCCCACTAACCACATGGCTACTCAAGCAAAGTGGCATTGTAACCAGAATTATGCCCATGCTTAGCCAAGCCGCCTTTTTAGGACTCATTTTTGCGTATGTTTACTTTATGCAACCCAGGTTACTCCTCCTAAAAATCGTTATTATAGCTGTCTTTGTCAGTCTAAACTTTTCATTTTCAACCATTTCAAAGCAAGACTTTGGCTTACTCTTTTCACGCTTTGCAAA
>CAYGTA010000209.1:0-8350 GCA_964352605.1 uncultured bacterium
TCAAGCACGACAGGGGCAAGCATCATTTACACAGCGCCACCCGTTGGTGGACAATACAAAATAACAGCAAGCTCGAGTTTAACGCCTTTGTCTGCCACGACAAACATCAGTGTCATTGAACCTGTAACGGCGATTGCTAGTGCAGACAATGCTGTTATAACAGCTGAATCTCTTAATGCCTTTTCAAAAAAAATCTATCGCATTACAGTGCCTAATGGTTTGAATCAACCTTTGCTTTACTTTGAATTAGGTACTGAGAGTAGTAACTTCAGCATTACCCTTTATGATGAGGATGAAGATGCCATTGCGAGTAGTAACAGTAAAACGCATTTTTCTGAAGAACGATTTGGTTCTTTAGCGTTAGAACCTCAAGCAATTACCAGCAATGTCAGTTGTAGGGGTCCTTGCATTATTGTCAAAAATACGGGTGATACGTTCTTTTTAGAGGTTGAAAGCACCATTATAGGCGGCAACTATGACTTATTTGTCTTTGATGACCCTTATCAAGATACTGCGGAACCTGATGATGCAAACTGCTCAAGCTTAGCCCTCAAGAGTGCCGCTATTGTGACAACTATAGATACAACAGCAGCTGTTGAAACGATAGATGACATTGACTGTTTCCCATTTGGAGATGTTACAAATATAAATGTAGAAACCCTTGCTTCAACAGCGATAGATCTAGACATTAAGATAATTGTAAATGACCAGCTACTAGACAATCAGAAGATTGGAAGTGGTGAAGATGCCTATAACTTGGTATTTCAAACACCCACAAGTGGCACCATTATCATAACAGGCGATGGCGAAGCAGGCCCCAGCGCAAACTCAAGATACAACGTAAAAGCAGAATAAACTAAAGCATATTTAAAACTATTCTCACACTACGCTGCGTAGCAAAAAGCTAAACTCGAGCTATGCAGCGACTTTTTTTTGTACTTCTTTTCTTAACTGGTTTTGGCTTAGCTCAATCGTGCCTTACGGAATTACAAACAAACTTAAGTGAGAATGACTTAAGTGAAACAGTAACAGGCTTAGAAGCAGCCGTTTACCTAAAACAAGCAGTAAGCTTACTAGAGCCTGCTTTACCACAAACCACAAACCTACCTGACTGGTTTGGCTTAGATGCAAGTAGTGATGCTTATCCTGTAGCAAAATGGCTAGCTGAACGCAACTTACTAAGCCCCGAATGGCAAGCAGAGAGCCTAGAGGCGCCCGTCTGGCAAGCTATGCTGAACTCACTGGCCGGCTGGTATGACACACAGCAGGTCTTTTCAGGTGACTTAAATCATCAGAATGTAACACTATCTTTAAGCCAGCTCATAACAAGCATAAAACCCAATCTTAATCCTGTTGGCGTAATCGCATCTGCTGAAAGCAACAACAAAGAAGTAGCCTTTTGGGCAGTCATTAGAAACGACAGCATCTACCCTAGACTCATTGTTTACAAACCAAACGAAACAACTGTTGATTTAAACCAAGGCGTAAAATCAGCTTTAGGTTATTTAGAGAGTTGCGCCATGACCGTAAATCACTACTTATTTGCACAAGAAAACGTAGCCAAAAACCTATTTTTATCCAACCTAAACGGTGAAATGTACATTGTTGCCACAGAACCCTCTCTTAACTCAACGGTCACACGCATAGCAGAAGGCTTAGAAACAGACTTCTTAACCTTCCAAAATGCCGAAACAAGCAACCTGAACAGCTACGCTGCTGTCTTTGCAGGAGACCGCATTGCCCCCACCACCCTTATGCGTTTACTACCCCGCATAAGAACCAACATGAACCCAAAACAAATACTCGAGTTTGCCTTAGGCAGATAAAACCAAACTACGCAATAACTGCGTCAACCTCAATCTCAACGAGTAAATCCGGATTAATAAGGGCACTCACCTCAAGCAGTGTAGAGGCAGGGCGTACATCTTTAAAAACCTCACCATGCGCCCTCCCTACCGCCTCCCAATCATTCACATTAGTAATAAACATGCGGGTACGAACTACATCTGTAACACTCGCACCAGCAGCCTCTAAAGCCTCAGTAATAATCTTAAAAATCTGCTGCGTTTGAAGGTAAGCATCACCTTTACCCACCACATTGCCTTCTTTATCAACCGAAGTGGTACCAGACACAAACACATGATTACCAACTTTAACTGCCCTTGAGTAGCCCACAATGCTCTCCCAAGGTGCACCACTTGAAATTAGCTCACGGCTCACACTTTAACCTCCAAAATAGTATGACCCTTGTCACGCAATACAAGCAAAACCGTATAAAGCTGATCTGTCTTAACAAGCAAGTAATCCGTATCAAAAGTAGAAATAACAAAAATACCCACCTCAGCTTCAGCTAAAGGCACCGCCAAAGAAGCAACAATGCCAATCTCATCAAACGCAAACGGCCCATGTAACTTAAAAGCACGCCAACCCTTGTCAAGCTTAGCGCTAACAGGCGCAAACCGCTCATCACAAACAACCGAAAGTTCATCCTCCGTTTTAGAAACCGAAGCAAAACGACCCTCAAACATACTATGCACAATAGGTTCAGAGGCAGGCAACTGACAAACAACAAAATCTTCAGGGTAAAGCGTTAAAGTCATGCATTAAGTCTAACCCAAAAGCAAGAAAAGAATTACTCGAGTGTTATGTCTTCAGGTGAAATGATTTTATACCAGAAAGCTTCACCAGCTGAAAGTTCAACTAAGATACTCGAGCTATTGAAAGTAAATAAAAAGCTGGCCTATTGATGTTAAAAGCCAAAAAAAAGTTTCCATCTTGAACTCTTTTCAAACTTCTCTTCAGCTTAATTGCTGCTCAAAATTCTGGACTGTTTTTTACTGTCATTCGGGTTGTGTCTATTTATGTTTCGTCTAACCGCAAACCATATACTGAGCCAAAGTAGCAGCGACATGATACTTGCGGGTATGGGTAAAATAAGCCACTCGAGCTTTATGTCTGACCATATTGCGTTTTTGCCTATAATAAGCGGAAAAACGAAGGCATTGGCAGTGCCGTGCATAATAACGGAGGTCCAAACGCTTTTGCTGCGGCGTTTCATAAGACCGTAGACTTGGGCTGTTATTAAGAGTGTGATTGCAAATAGCATGAAAGAGCGCAGGGGTGCTGCGCTGTAGATATCGTAGTAGTTGAATGTGAATAAGGGTAGGTGCCACATGACCCAAATGATGCCTATCCAGAGACTACTTTGTTGGGGGGAGTAAGCTCTTACTTCGAAGGCATTATCTAGGTGGCCTCGCCATGTGAATTCTTCAAAAAAGGCGAAGAGCATGGCTGAAGGTAAGGCCATGAGTACAAGTGGTGGATAGGTTTGCCATTCGCTGCTGCTTATGAGTCTTGTACTTTGGGCAATGAGAGTTGCTAGCAAGTAAGTACTTGGGTAGATGAGTAAGGCGAATATATACCAGCGCCAAGACTCTTTAAATTTGAACGCTCTGAAACTTCTTATGAAATGGACTTTGGCGTCAAATCGAGCAAATATGAAGGATAAGAGCAAGGGTGTGCATAAGAAAATGAGCTCTGCGCCTTCTATGTTTTGAACTTGCTTTAAGTAGAGGCCTAAAAAAGAGAACGCTTGAGTAAGGAGTGCGAAGACTAAGATTCTGCTTGCAAATGGTTTCATGATCTCAAAGTAGCAAGCTTCAATTAAAATTAATACAAGCAATTTTTAATTGAAGCTAGTTTCGATTAAACTAAACCATGCCAAACTTATCTGTACCTTCATTACCAGATTCTTTGAACCGTGAAAAAGTGATTTCAAGTGAACATACTGCCAAAATCCTACTCGAAAAAAAATATCGTGATGTTTTGACTTTCTTTGCACGAAAAGAAAATACGGTTGCTAAACTAGCAGAGCATCTTGATGTACCTGTTTCTAACGCCTACTATTACGTCAAAATTCTTAAAAACTTAGATATTCTCTGTATTAGTTCCACACAAAAACGGGCAGGCAAACCCGTGCATAGTTATGCTTGCAACGCAGATAGCTACTTTATACCTACACATGTGGCACCCAACTCGAGTCTTCAAGATTTCTTAAGTAGTGCCGAAGCGCCCCTAAATGCACTACTCAAACGAAGCATTGAGCAGCATGTCTATGACCGAGAAGGCTGGGGCTTAAGATTTTTTCTAGACACTAACGGCAATATACATACGGCCTTTACCCCCCTAGAGGGATGGAAAAGCTGGGACTGGCTCGAGTATGACCTTTTACCAGAGCAAGTTGCCTTGTATTCTGTTACGGTGCCTTTAAGCCTAAAGCGTGAGCAAGCAAAAGCTTTGCAACATGAAATTACACAGTTATTTCAGCGCTACTATATTGACGCGCTTATAAGTAATGAAACAGCAGAGCCAAGCCATGTAATGAAACTCGAGTTAGCTCCCATGCCAAGACGTTAAGCGTTCAGGGCTGCAAAGAGGTCATCTAGTCGTAGGCATTCACAATCACATCAGCGGATGCTCAAGCTTAAGCGCACTTCTTGTTATTGAGACTTTTTGGCAAACACTACAGTACGAAAAATGTGTTTGGCTCTAGAATGCGGCATGAGAACTATTTTAATTACCACATTGACAATGGCCGGGTTGCTCTTCTCAAGCGCATCTGCCACCACTCTATTTGATTTTACAACTGCCGAAACAACAAGCCGATGGTTCTCAGTAGATGATAGCGTTATGGGGGGCATATCAGCTAGCCAAATGAGCTACGCTGGTGAAGGTCTTGCGCAATTTTCAGGTGACTTATCTTTAGAAAACAATGGTGGATTTGCATCTGTTCGTTATACAGACTCTATTTTTGACTTGAGTAATTACGAAGGTATAGAACTTCGTGTTAAAGGCAACAACGCAACCTATCAATTCCGCTTCCAGACAGACATTGCACGCATCTCCTACACACAACCCTTTCTAGCCCAAAGTGACTGGACAACTGTTAGGTTGCCGTTTGATAAGTTTGAAGCTATTTTCTTTGGAAACATGGTGAGAGATGCACCCGAAATGAATACCTCATTTCTAAGAACACTTACCTTTATGCTTTCAGACAAGCAAGAAGGTAACTTTGAACTGCTAATTGATTGGATCAAGGTTTATTAATAAGGTTTACCGAACCACCACTCGACCATCTCTTAAAGGCTACATCTGCGCTTAAGTCATGCAGGTAGATTGCAATCATACTGGGTTCGTTTTATGGAAAACTTAAATGGGTAGCTATGTTGCCATTCATATAATTGACCATGTTTAGGTCAATGGTCTCTATCTGCTGCTCCCAAGCATGTTGGAAGCTATGTTTACTATGTTAGCAATCACTAATCCAGTACACTAGCTGTGTGAGTCAACTGCCTAAAAACACAGTTCAAGACAAATGGTCGCACCTAAAAGCAAGACTGCAACTTAGAGAAGCTTACATTCAAGAACCATATGACTCTGCAGTACGCTTATTCAACGGACCCCTAGAAGGACAAGCTGAGTGGGTTATTGATTTGTATGGTCGAAGTATCATCTTACACCATTACCAGCAAGATACAGTTGCATCAAAAGATGACCTCACCAGCCTACAAAGCGTATTACGAGAGCTTTACCTATTTGTGACGTGCATCATAATTAAAGAACGCCGTGCTAAAGAGCTAAGCCTGCGTCAAGGCAGCATGCTGTTTGGTAGACAATCTGATACTTGGATTAAAGAAAATGGCACACGTTACGCTATTGATTTACTCATGAATCAAGACGCTAGCTTTTATATAGACACGCGTAACTTACGCACATGGTTAAAAGAAAACAGTGAAGGCAAAAGAGTACTCAATACCTTTGCCTATACAGGCAGCTTAGGCGTAGCAGCCCTCGCAGGTGGCGCAAAACAAGTAATACAAACAGACCTTAATAAACGCTTTTTAAATATCGCCAAAACATCTTGTAGTCTCAATGGTTTCCCTATTTACAAAAAGGACTACAAAATAGGTGACTTCTGGATGCAAACCAAAAATTTCAACAGGGCCAAAGCACTGTCTGATACTATTATTTTAGACCCACCTTTTTTTACCAGTACAGACAAGGGTCGTTTAGATTTACAGCAAGACACAAAAAGATTAATCAACAAACTAAGACCTTTAGTGCATGATGGGGGGCACATTGTTAGCATAAACAATGCGTTGTTTCTAAGTGGACAAGATTACTTGAGTGAACTAGAAGAACTTTGTAAAGACGGCTATGTGGAAATTCAAGAACTAATAGCCGTACCTAATGATTGCAGAGGCTTTACTGGTTTCGATAACCAACTTTCAATCGCAAACCCAAGCCCCTTCAACCACTCAACCAAAATAGCCATTCTAAAAATCAACCACAATCCTAGTTAAAACAAAATTTTTATGTTCATAGCTGATGGCAAGTATCACAACAATGACCCTTTTTCGACTTACAAATACTAAGACTAGCCTTATCTCTTCTGTCTTAGGCTAGGGTGGGTGCAAGTTTTTTGTTTTGCTCATGGGTGCTAGTGTAAAATTCATCAAGTTGACCCACATCTACACTTTCACCTTTACGAATCGCATTTAAGTAAGCAATATTTTTTTCGAGTACAGTTCTACCCAAGAACTCCCCATGGCAAGGAATCACTGTTTTAACCCTATCATCCGCGGCCCAGCCTTCTAGCTTTTTAATCCAAGTCCCCAAGGGGCTATCCTTGTAAATAATGGGCATAGGGTTTTCTAGCGTGTCACCCCCAAACAATACGCCTTCTGAAGGTACAAACATCACCAAACAATCAGCCGTATGACCAGCCAAGTGAGCAAGTTCAAACGTCAGACCATCAAGCTCGAGTTTCAAGGTCTCTTTGAAAGTTCTGGTGGGAGCTATTAACTTTATATCTGCTAATTCTTCAGGGTGTTTAGCTTGGTAGTTCTTTAAAGTTTCAGCGACATCTTTTGGGTCTTTAAAGCGCTCAGCGCAGTTCTCTTGAGCTATTACTTCTTTGTAATTTAGTGCGCAGGTTCCCCAAACATGATCCCAATCTGCATGAGAGTAAACAACTGTTATTTCTCTAGTTCCGCATAAGCTTTGAATTTCTGCCATATCTTTAGGAAAAACAAGCGTGTCAAAGACAAGAGCTTTAGTGTCAGTCAAAATCACGGCGCCACGCACTGACATGCCTAAAGCCTTCTGATTCGTTAAGTAAATACGCTCTGAAAAACGCTCGAGTTTGATCATGGTGCATTATACGGAAATAGGGCAAGCAATGAGGAAAAGGAGTGAAAAGTGTTTTAGCCCTGCCTACTGCCCCTTGACCACCGCCTATGGTTTAATGCGCTTATGAAAGCAGCCCTATACAATGAGTTTCAAAAACCACTCGAGCTTGTTTCTGTTTCTGATCCTGTTTGTCCGCCGCATGGGGCGATTATTGAACTTAGGGCAAATGGGGTTTGTCGGAGTGACTGGCATGCTTGGATGGGTCATGACCCCACAATTAACTTGCCGCACGTGCCGGGGCATGAGTTATCTGGTGTGATTGTGGAACTGGGTAAAGATGTTTCGCAGTGGCAATTGGGTGCTCGAGTTACTGCTCCGTTTTGTTGTGGCTGTGGGCGTTGCCGTGAGTGCTTAGCTGGGCAGCAACATATTTGTGATGATGATTATCAACCGGGTTTTTCGGGTTGGGGTTCATTTGCTGAGTTGGTCATGATTCCTCAGGCTGACCTTAATTTGATTGCTTTACCTGAAGCTGTTGGCTTTGTTGAAGCAGCTAGTTTGGGTTGTCGTTTCATGACAGCTTTTGGTGCTGTGGTTGATAAAGCTCAAATAAAGGCTGGTGAATACTTAGCTGTGCATGGCTGTGGTGGTGTGGGTTTATCTGCCATTATGATTGGCTCTGCTTTGGGTGCAACTGTCATTGCTGTAGATATTGATGATGCAAAGCTCGAGCTTGCAAAAGCGTTGGGGGCGAGTCATGGTGTTAATGCAACTAAGGTGAAGCCTCATAAGGCTATTCGTGATTTGGCAGATGGGGGTGCGCATGCTTCTATTGATGCGCTTGGTAGTAGCGTAACATCTGCTAATAGTGTGAGTTCTTTAAGGAAGCGCGGTCGGCATGTTCAAGTGGGGCTTATGCTGGCTGAAGATGCTTGGGCGAAACTCCCTATGGCGCAAGTTATTGCTAAGGAACTGAGCATAATGGGTAGTCACGGTATGCAAGCATGGCGTTACCCTGACATGCTTAACATGATTAGCGCAGGGAAACTCGAGCCGAAGAAGCTGATTGGTAAAACGGTTTCTTTAGCTGAGGCAGGTCAAGAGCTTATGGCAATGGGTAGCTTTCAACAGCAGGGTGTAACGGTTATTGATAGCTTTT
>CAYGTA010000210.1:0-8339 GCA_964352605.1 uncultured bacterium
GCCCCAATACGTTTGGGTTAACACCTGTACGCCGCCATACGAGATAGCTGCGCCCTATGATGGTCACGCCAATAAATAAGATGAGGTAGCAAAGAAGTAAAAATCCCATTATGCCGAAATTCCTTTCAAAGGGTGCGGGTTTTGTCTTTAAACCCCAGCAATCTAAGTGCATTTAAGACAACAATTAACGTGCTGCCCTCATGGAAAATAATGGCTATGCTTATTGTTGCTAGACCAAATAAGGCGCTCGGTACCAGCAAGGCGATAACCCCAAGACTAATAAAAAGGTTTTGGACAATCATGCGGCGGCTGGCTCTGGATAATGCAATGGCATAAGGCAGTTTGTTTAGGTCATCTGCCATGAGGGCAATATCTGCCGTTTCAAGCGCAACGTCTGTACCTGCGCCACCCATTGCCACGCCTACACTCGCTTCAACCATCGCGGGAGCGTCGTTCACACCGTCACCTAACATCACTACTTTGTTAAAACGAGCTTTAAGGTCTTTGATAGCAGCTACTTTGTCTTCGGGTAATAACTCAGCTTTTACTTCGTCGACACCTAAGTCTTTACCAATAGCTTCAGCGACCAGGCGGTTGTCACCTGTCAGCATAGCAATGTGTTCTATACCTAATGCTTTAAGCTTTTGAATTGCTTGTTTGGCCGCTTCACGTGGTTCATCTCTTACAGCCATAATGCCCGCGACAGCACCGTTTGTGGCAACCAGCATGGTGGTTTTTCCTTGGGATTCTAAGCCTTCTTTTTGCTGCTGAACCTGTGCAGACACAGTAACACCAGCGTCCATCATGAGTTTGTTGTTACCAATGAGTAGGGATGTTCCCCCCACTATTGCCTTAATGCCTTTGCCTTTGACAGCTTCAAAGGCAGTTGTATCAGCAAGGTCTAAACCCTTGTTCTCTGCGGAGCGAACAATAGCTGCCGCCAGAGGGTGTGAACTACGGGTTTCTGCAGCAGCAACCAAGGCTAACAGCTTATCTTCGTTTCCCTCTAACGAAACAACATCCGTGACCTTTGGTTTACCTTCTGTTAACGTGCCTGTTTTGTCTACAGCAATCGCCCTAGCTGTACCTGCGTTCTCAAGATGCACACCACCTTTAATAAGAACACCACTTCGAGCAGCGCGTGCAATCCCTGACAGCACGGCTGATGGCGTCGCGAGAGCCAAAGCGCAGGGGCTAGCAGCGACCAGTAAGGTCATAGCTCTAATGAAGCTTTCCCTAAATTCAAACCCAAACAGGGGGGGTAAGACGATAACGGCTACCGTTATTATTAAAATGATGGGCGTAAAAATCTGCTGGAAGCGTTCAGTGAAGCGTTGCGTGGGTGCTTTAGCAGTCTGAGCTTGCTCGACCATACCAATGACTCGTGACAGGGTGCTATCTTCAGGTGCTTTGGTGGTTTTTATAATCAGTGAACCGTCACCGTTGATAGTACCTGCAAATACCTTGTCTCCAATCTCTTTACTGACAGGTAAAGACTCACCCGTGATGGGCGCTTGGTCAATATTGCTTTCACCTTCGATGACTTCACCATCTGCTGGCAGACGCTCACCCGAGCGCACGATTACCTTGTCGCCTATAACGAGCTGTTCAATCGGAAGCGTACTCTCTTTACCGTTTCGCTCTACTCGAGCTGTTTTTGGGGTCAGGTCAGCCAGTGCCCGAATTGCTCCCCGTGCTCGATCCATCGCGTAGCGCTCTAAAGCGTGACCTAGGCTGAATAAAAAGAGTAAGAGTGCACCTTCAGCCCACTCACCTAACGCTGCCGCACCCAGGGCAGCAACTACCATTAGCACATCAATGTCAAAGCGTCCTTTGAGCGCAGCGCGGACAGCGTGTTTAGTAGCGTCGTAACCTCCAGCCAGGTAAGCCACTAGGTAAAGGGTGAGCGCAACTGTAAAGGGGAAGCTGAGGAAGCTTTCTCCAACCCAGCCAATAATTAAGGCAGCACCTGAGGCCAAACTGAGTGCTAATCCTATCGGTATTCCTAGTATCTTGCTGCCGTGAGCATCGCTGTGTCCTGCGTCTTCGTGGTCATCATGTTTAATCTCTGTGCTTGCTTCTAAAGCTTGGCTATTTTGAGGCGTGACACGGTAACCAAGGCTCCTAACTTCCTGTATGATCTTGTTTTGGGTAACTTGCTTCGTGTCAAAAGTGACGCTCATTTTTTCTGCTGCGTAATTGGCACTGACGTTCAAAACCCCATCTAGACGCTTTGTCACGGCTTCTATGGTGTTGGTGCAGTCGGCGCAGTGCAGATTACTCAAACGCCAAGATTCATGTTTATAGCGTGAACCTACTTCTGCACCTGCATCTTTAGCCGTTCGCCTAAGCTCATCTAGCGTTACGAGGTCGGGGTCATAATGAATACAAAGCTCAGCACTTCCGTTTTCTTTTTTGAAGTGTGCTTTAGAAATACCTCGGGTTTGCTCGAGCTTTGCTTCTAAGGTTTCGAGGCATACATCAGCTTCGGGTGGATGACCCGGTAAGACTAGGGTGAGGTCGAGTTGGGTTGTAGTCATAAGACTCCTTTGAGTGAGAAAAAACGAGGTACACGCTGGCAATACTGCTCATAAGCTGCACCAAAACGTTCGCGCAACCAGGGTTCTTCAGTGAGGGGCCAAAACATGTAGAGGGCAGCACCGAGTAGCGCAGGTAGCAGCGCGTAGTTCGAATTGACAAATAGAGCTAAACCTATCAGGTTGATGCTGTCGCCTAGATACTGTGGGTTGCGGGAATAGCGATATAAACCATTGGTTTGAAGCTCGCCCTTTTGCCCTGATGTGCGTTTCCAGCCGAGGATGCCGCTACCCCAAAAGGCCAGCAGCAAGCCACCAAGCAATAAAGGTAGGCCGACAAAGTAACGTAGCCAGTCAGGTATAATAGAGCTGTTCCAGTCAAGCAGCGCTAAGGTAGTCAAGCCTAGATACATACTTATAACTGCCGTCCAAACCAGCCAGAATTGCCAGCTTTGCTTTTTGGGTGGTGGCCAGATGCGGTGTTTTGGGTTTTTAATTGATATTAGCAGCGCTAGCCAGAGTAAAGCTTCGGTGCTCAGGGTTAACACGCTGAGCCAGAGAATCACAAAATACCTAAACAAACTGGTTTAGAGCTTCTACTGTAATTCTCAGAAGTGAAATGCAGGTGTAAACAGCTCAAATGAAAAGAAGGTAAAATAGTCATATTCATATAATACATGAACACTTATTCATATATATGTGACATTCGTCCTTTTTTTAGATTCTTTGTCTCATCACTTTTCCTGTCTTGGAGTCAGCGTACTAGAGACAACAGTATATCCCTCATAATGCGCCTTTTCATGAGGTTCAATGTGAATGGTAGTAAAGGCACCCGGTAGCGCTTTTTTAATAACCGTTTCTAACTCGTCACAAATATCATGAGCCTTACTCACTGGAATAGAACCTGGCACAACCAGATGAAAAGTCACGAAGGTTTGCCGGCCTGCTTTCCGAGTACGCAAATCATGTACTTCTAACGCCTCACCCATGGCTGTTTCGATTACCCTTTCAAGGGCTTTTAAGTCCCCAGAGGCTAGACTTTCATCTAGCAGACCACCCACGGACTCCCTTAATAAGCGACCCCCCATCCAAAAGATATTTAGAGCAACTGCCAAAGCCAGTAAAGGGTCAAGCCACCACCAATCTGTAAGCCATGCCAAAAACACACCTGAAAGTACCCCTATAGTGGTAATGACATCTGTCCATAAGTGCAAACCATCAGCTAAAAGGGCAGGTGAGCGTTCACGCCGACCAAAGCGAACCAACGCACTTGCCAGACCAGCATTAAGAGCAGTTGCTATGATTGCGAGGAAGGCAGCTAAACCTAAACTAGATAGCTCACTGGGTTGGCGAAATTTTACCCAAGCTTGCTGACCAATAAGAAGCGCCGCCACAATAACCAGAATGCCCTCAAGTACAGCTGAAAGATACTCAATCTTGCTGTGCCCAAAAGGATGACTGGCGTCAGGAGGTCGTGCCGCCACCCGAATTGCAATGAGGGAACCTAAGGCTGCCACTACATTGACAACCGACTCGAGTGCATCTGATAAAAGGGCAACTGAACCCGTTACGCCGTAGGCAGCAAGCTTCAAGCCTAAAATCAAAATGCCCAGAGCAAGGGCAAGCTGGGGTAAACGGTTCGACATCGCAGTTTGACTTGAAGTTAAAAAAAACTTAACTTCCTAAATAAGTTCACTACCATGAGAAAGCGTATTCTCAAGAAGCAGCTCTACATGTTCATCTGCCAATTGATAATAAACATGGCGACCCTGTTTGCGGCTCTTTACCAAGCGAGCATCACGTAAAATACGAAGCTGATGGCTTATGCCAGACTGACTAATGTCAAGTGCCTCTACAATATCGTGAACACACACTTCTTTATCTCGAATAAGGCAAAGTATTTTTAAGCGAGTGAGATCTGCAAGACCTTTGAGCAAAATAACTGATTCATTTAGGAGCTTCTCACTTGGCAAGGGAGTTAGATCGTTTCCGCAAGGAGTCTCGACGGTCTGTTCTAGTAACTTGGAACTCATGATTTAAGTTTACCTCAAGCACCAACAATTTAGGAATAAATGTTCATCTATTGACTTTAGTATCTAGCTATTCCTATAATTTAGGCATGACTAAAAATAAATCTATATTAACCTCAATTTCTATTGAGGAATATCTAAAAGCTATATGGATCGTAGCTCAAGAAGGTTCTGCAACAACCAATGACTTAGCTGATCATTTGGGTATTGCTGCGCCTTCTGTCTCCGCAATGTTGAGTAAATTGCAAGAACAAGGTCTTGTAAGCTACACAAAATACAAAGGCGTTAGTCTTAGTGCACAAGGTTTATCGCAAACCCTTCACCTTTTGCGTCGCCATCGCCTAATAGAAACCTTTCTACTTGAGCACTTAGGCTATAATTGGGGCGAAGTACATAGCGAGGCAGATCACCTCGAGCACGCTGTAAGCGACACCTTTACCGAGCGACTCGATGCCTTTCTGGGTCATCCTAGCCACGACCCTCACGGTGACCCAATTCCAAACGCAGAGGGTCACTTACCCGATACACCTAACACTCCCTTAGCTGAAGTTGAGGTTGGTCAGACGCTACAAGTAGCACGTCTTATGAGCCAAGCAAAAGATGTACTTAGCTACCTTAGTGACTTAGCTATCTGCCCAGGGCAGCAGCTCAAAATCGCTAAACGAGAACCATTGGGTGGTCTAGTACATATAACAATCGCAGGTAAAAAAGAGGTTCTTTCTAAAGACCTCGCCATGCTTATCCGCGGCGAGGTCATCGCATGAAAGCTAACAAACCTTCCCGCCGAGACTTACTAAAAAATGGATTATTTGGCGGCACAGGCTTCCTCTTAAACCAGCTAATTAATCCTTTTGTTAAGGCTCAGACAAATACCTCCACAGCAACCAGTGAACACTCGATGCAAGATGCCATGCATGAAAACGGCATGATGACAGTAGGCGAAGTTGATCACATACGCAACGGTTTTAACCCCCATGACATCCTGACAGATTGGGATACCGGCAAAGTTTCAACGCTAGAAGATGGTCGTACACTCCGTGAATTCAGCATTGCCGCTATTGATAAAGAGATCGAAATTGCCCCAGGTATATTTTTTCCCGCTTGGACCTACAACGGACGCGTACCTGGGCCTACCTTGCGGGCAAAAGAAGGAGAGCGAGTCCGAGTTCATTTTGGAAATGGCGGCTCACACCCTCATACAATTCATTTTCACGGCATCCACTCCTCCTTTATGGACGGGGTTTCTGGAATAGGCCGAGGCGCAATCAACCCTGGCGAGAGCTTTACCTACGAGTTTGACGCCAATCCTTTCGGCTGCCACCTTTATCACTGCCATGCGATTCCCTTAAAACGCCATATTCATAAAGGTCTTTATGGCGCTTTTATCATCGACCCTGACCCCGAAAAACACCCCGAACAAATCGAAGTTGCCCGCTCAAGATTATTGGGCACACCTGAAAACAGTGAGTGGCAAGAATTTATGATGCTCATGAACGGTTTTGACACTAACTTTGACGATGAAAATGAAGTTTACGCAGCCAATTCTATTGCTCACGCTTATATGAAAAAACCCATTCAAATTCAGCGCGACAACCCTGTCAGAGTTTACTTAATTAATGTTACAGAGTTTGACCCCATCAATTCCTTTCACCTTCACGCCAACTTTTTTAACTATTATGACCATGGCACAACGCTTACACCCACTCACAAAACGATAGATACGGTGATGCAATGCCAAGGTCAGAGGGGCATTCTCGAGTTTTCCTTTGCTGGATTTGAACCAGGGCAATACATGTTTCATGCGCATCAGTCCGAGTTTGCAGAGCTCGGCTGGATGAGCGTTTTTGAGGTAGTCGCATGACCTCACAACAACAAAAGTTTGCCTGGCTCTGGGCTGTAATACCGCTTGCCCTATTAGGCGTTCTGATTTGGATTTTTCTAGCAACCGATCCACTCAAGCCTTTGGGTGTTTCTGCGCCCCCCATTGAAAAACTCACCTTTGAACGCACAACGCTAGACGACATGGGAATACACTTAGCTATACGCGCTGACGGCAGTGAACCTGTTTCTATTGCGCAGATTCAGGTTGATGGTGCCTACTGGACATTTACTCAAACACCGTCAGGGGAGTTAGGGCGCTTACAAACTGCGATACTTGATATTCCTTACCCCTGGGTGCAAGACGAAACGCATGCAATTACAATAATTAGTAGAAGTGGGGCTAGCTTTCCTCATGAGATTGCCGTTGCCACCTCGACGCCTCGCTTTAGTTTCTCGCGACTTCTCGCCTTTGCCCTCTTAGGCTTATATGTGGGTGTGGTTCCCGTTACGCTTGGCTTGCTCTTTTATCCTTATCTGAAAACCTTAGGTCAACGCGGTCTGCAATTTTTACTCGCTTTAACTGTGGGACTCCTAGCCTTCTTACTTATTGACACGCTTCAAGAAGGGCTGGAGTTGGCCACTGGCGCAGCAGCAGCATTTCAGGCTAACTCGCTAGTATGGCTGGCAGCTGGTCTGTCGTTTCTTATTTTGATGGTGGTGGGTCGTCGTAACGGGCAAGCACCCGAAGGCTTGTCGCTTGCCAGCTATTTAGCGCTTGGTATTGGTTTGCATAATCTAGGTGAAGGACTAGCAATTGGCGCTGCCTTTGCCATTGGTGAGGCAGCTTTAGGCTCATTTCTGGTTGTGGGGTTCACCCTTCACAACATCACTGAAGGTATTGGCATTGCTGCACCACTAACCAAGCGCAAAACAAACTTACTTACCTTTGTGGGCTTAGCTGCACTAGCAGGTTTGCCTGCAGTTATTGGTACTTGGGTGGGCGCTTTTGCCTTTTCAGCTCAATGGGCCGCCCTTTTCTTAGGGATAGGTGCAGGCGCTATTTTACAAGTGATTGTTGAAGTAGGGGCGTATCTTGCTAGAACAGCAAAACGCAGTCAAGGTACTTGGCTAACCACAGCTAACCTTGCTGGCTTTGGGGCTGGCATTGCCATAATGTATGTAACTGCTTTCTTTGTCAATGTTTAGAAATTATTTTGCCTAACAATCCGTTTAAAATAGGTAAAGTCACAGTCAAAGTTGATGCTTTTGTACGGTTCTTGGGAGAGGTTGCGACATCGAGACCGCTAAAAACTCGGGGGTCAAGCCGCTATTTGCAGCTCAGCATCCACAATCTGAAACCCTGGATACCAGTTTCTGAAGCTGGCTTCTAAGTCATCATTAAGCACTTTGGTTCGGGTTTGAAGTAATAAATGTGCCCCTCGTTTCGTCCACCTCATCTGCTGCTTCTTGCTAAAGCGTTTGCTCACCACCTGATTGATGGTTGATTCCACAAACCCTGTTGAGATCCGCTCGCCATTGCGGTACTTCTCTCCATAATTAGGAATGCAATGACTGTTGTTGCTGATATAGGTTTTAAGCTCACCAACATACTTGTAGAGCTTATTGATGGTTGTACGAGCATCGCCTATAAGCAAGTCTTCATCATCTGAATAATGCAAGGCCTCTAAATCAAAATTGAGCGAGTTGATTGTCTTTAAGGCTTTATAACCATTGCCATGCCATAAGTAGTGTTTGATTCGTTCTATCTCCTCGAGCACATCCTCTCGACTCTCAAGAATGGGAATAGCTGCCTTGGATAAGCCTTTGGCGGTTTGCTTTAAGACAATTAAGCGCATGGTGATATGAAACCAATCTAAAATGGTCTCTGTTTCATAACTCAGATCTTGCAGTTGTATAAACTCACCTTCAACCCGAAGTTGAGGGCAATGCT
>CAYGTA010000211.1:0-8288 GCA_964352605.1 uncultured bacterium
GGTTGTACCATTTTAGATGCCCGTATTCGCATTGAATCAGCAAGCTAAGCTCCTGTGACCTTGTAGCTCGATATGGAGTCTTGAAGCAAACTTTAGCCTTCCGATCAGATTGAGGATGTCAAAAAGTAAAACAGATTCTTCTGCCATCCTCA
Source organism: uncultured bacterium (assembly GCA_964352605.1). GTDB lineage: Bacteria > Deinococcota > Deinococci > Deinococcales > Trueperaceae > JAHEBB01. The sequence continues at coordinate 153 of CAYGTA010000211.1, forward strand.
ATTAAAATCTTAAAATAAGCAAGTCTGACCTTTTTCCTAAGTTCTTAAATACGATGCTCCATTTACATCAATAATCGCACCAGTGCTAAATATGGCCTCTTCGGAAGCTAAGAACAAGACAGCGTGCGCGACTTCTTCAGGTTTAGCCACTCGACCAAAAGGGCTTTGATTACGAATCTCTTGACCTCTTGGGGTATCTAGAACAACTGAAGCCATATCTGTTTCAACAAACCCCGGTGCTACTGCGCCCACCGTTACATTATAAGGCGCTAACTTTTGCGCCAAAGACTGACTCATTGCATGTAAACCTGCTTTGCTTGCACCATAAGCAGGGCATTCTGGTTCACCTCGAAATGCGCCTCTTGACCCTACATTTACAATATGGCCAGACTTCTGAGCCATCATCGTCTGAGCGGCAAGATAAGCAAGGTTAGCTGGCGCTAATAAATTAACAGCTAAAGTATGTTGCCATCTAGCTTGCCAATCTTCATAATCTACAGCGTCAATGGGGTGCGCCTCAAAAATACCTGCGTTATTGACCAAAATATCAAGACCTCCTAAAGACGCAATGGTTGTCTTAATTAAATCTTTACAAACACTAGGGTCAAGCAAATCCCCAGCAAATACAGCATGACCCTCACCCTCTAATAAAGCTTTCGATTCTTGAGCTGCTGCATGGTTTTGTCTATAAGCCAACATGACCTTAGCGCCCCTTGCTGCGAACGAAACAGCAATTGCTTTACCAATACCTCTAGCACCACCTGTAACCAATACTTTCTTATTTTTAAAGTCCATAAGCCAAAGTCTACACTCGAGCGTGGACTTTGAGGCTTTGAAAGATGCCTTTTGTATCGCATTTTGACGAGGCTTGTCATGCTATCCTTAAAGCGTTATGACAACGTCTATGCGAGCTTTTCTCGCTTTTAAAGTTGCCGTTACTCGAGTTCTTTTTTGGTCTTTGCTATTTTTGGCTTTGAGTTCTGTTGGCTTGGCGCAGTCGACGGGTAATAGTGTTTGGGTTATTCCTATTGAGGGTACTATTACGACGGCTACCGCGCAGTTTATTGAATCTCGGGTTGAACGGGCTAATGAAGAGCGGCCTTTGGCTTTGGTCTTTGCTATTGACACGCCAGGTGGGCAGATTATTGCTGCTGAACAAATTGTGAATAGCATTTTGCAAGATGCTCAGGTTCCGACTTTAGCTGTTGTTTCTAATGCTATTAGTGCGGGCGCTATTATTGCCATGAGTGCCGAGCAAGTCGCTATGCTACCTGGATCTTCTATTGGTGCAGCCACTGCTATTAACGCTTTTACGGGTGAAGATGCTGGCGAGAAAATCAATAGTGTTTGGCGTAATCAATTTAGGTCAGTTGCCGAGGCTAGAGGACGAAATGCAGATGTCGCTGAGGGTATGGTTTCTACTCGTATTGAGATTCCGGGCTTATCAACAAATGAAGAGCTTATAACCTTATCTTCTGTACAAGCAGTTGAGTTTAATATTGCTGATACCGAAGCTAGTAACCTAAGTGACGCCTTAGAGCAATTTGGTTATGGCGGTGTGACCGTCGAAAGACTCGAGCCTAACTTGGCTGAGCGTTTAGGGGGCTCTTTAGCGAATCCTTTGATTGCTGCTGCCTTGTTGGTTATTGGTATTGGTGGCATTTTAATTGAGGCATTTTCACCAGGGTTTGGTGTTCCGGGTGTTGTTGGTGTTTTGGCTTTGGTGGCGTTGGGGGCGGGTGCTTTTATTGCAACGCCTGCGGGTACGCTTGATCTTATTTTGATTCTGGCTGGCATTTTGCTGCTTATTCTTGAGCTTTTGGTTATTCCGGGCTTTGGGGTAGCTGGGGTGCTTGGTTTAGCTTCGATTGTCATTGCTATTGTGCGTATTTTTCCTAATGATAATCAGTGGGCGTTTGTGCTTGGGTATACCTCTATGTTTGGTGCAGTGTTAACTATTGCCTTGTTTTGGCTATTGCCAAACTCTCGCTTCGTTAAGGTTTTTGCACTCAATACCCGTTTAGATAATGCTACGGGTGGGAATCAGAGTGAGGCTCGCTTAGTGGCTAGTTATGATTATCTTTTGGGTCAGCGTGGTGTGGCATCTTCTGACTTGCGACCTACAGGGGTTGCACGTTTTGGTAAAGAGCGCAAAGATGTTGTAACTGAGGGTGATTTTATAGCTAACGGTTCACCTATTGAAGTTATAGTGGTTGAAGGTAGTCGAGTTGTGGTTCAAGAAATAACAGAGACTCAGGAAGCTGAGCTTTAAGGGAGTTTTATTATGGATATTAGTTTTTTGATTATTGCGGCCGTTATTTTTATTGTCCTAATTTTCTTTTTTTGGATGATTCCGGTTGGCCTATGGATTAGTGCTATTTCAGCTGGTGTACGTGTTGCCATTACTAGTTTAATTGGTATGCGTTTGCGCCGTGTTCCTCCTCAAAAAATTATTTTGCCGCTCATTAAGGCTGATAAAGCAGGCATTGATGTTGATCAGAATCAGCTTGAAGCGCACTACTTGGCTGGCGGTAACGTAGATAGGGTGATTGATGCTATGATTGCGGCTGATAAGGCCCGTATTCCGCTACCTTTTGACCGCGCTGCTGCCATTGACTTAGCAGGTCGTAATGTACTTGACGCGGTAAAAGTATCAGTTAACCCAAGAGTGATTCAAACACCTAATGTTTCAGCAGTTGCTAAAGATGGTATTGAACTTATTAGTACCGCAAGGGTAACGGTAAGAGCCAATCTTGAGCGTCTTGTTGGTGGCGCGGGTGAAGAGACGATTATAGCTAGGGTTGGTGAAGGTATTGTTTCTTCTATTGGTTCTAAAGCTAGCCATAAAGAAGTACTTGAGAACCCAGATGTCATTTCAAAAACGGTGCTTGCTAAAGGTCTTGATTCAGGTACGGCTTTTGAAATCTTGTCAATTGACATTGCAGATGTAAATGTTGGTAAAAATATTGGTGCGATCTTACAAACCGATCAGGCTGAAGCAGATAAGCGTGTTGCTCAAGCAAAAGCTGAAGAACGCCGCGCAATGGCGGTTGCAAGTGAACAAGAAATGCGCGCTCGAGTTGAAGAAATGCGCGCTAAAGTGGTTCAGTCTGAAGCCGAGGTTCCACTAGCGATTGCTGATGCTTTTCGTAGTGGTAATTTTGGAATTATGGACTACTATAATTTGCAAAACATTCAGTCAGATACTCAAATGCGTCGCAATATTGCAGGTGCCGCTGAAGATGAAGATGCATGAGTCCAACTAACGTGATTAGGCAGATTATCGATTTTATTTTCGATAATCTGTTTATTCTTATTATTTTTGCGTCATTCATTTTGCCTTTGTTTCGACGTAACTCTAAGAAAGCTCCAGCCAAGCCTGTACAGCAGCGTCCTGCAACTAATCAGCAAAGTACCCAAACAACAACGCAACCCGTTATTGTAGAGGCAGATGACGATTTTGCGAAAAGACTTGAAGAAGCACGTAAGCGCGTTCAGAGTGCTATGGGAGATAATGCTCAACCGCAGGCAAAGCTTCCCAACACCACGCAATCAGCTCCCTTAACACCATCTTACTCTGTTCCAAAAGCTGCTGAGCAAACAAGCAGTTCTCAAAGCACTCTGCTACCACCTCAAAAAACACCAAGCCAAACACAATTAAAGCAGCGCTCTGTAAACACATCACGAAGTATTTTGGGTCAAGATATCCGCTCTGAGCATCCCCTCATGGGTGCAGATCGCAGCTCGAGCTTTTTGCCTGCTGAGTCAGTAACGTCTACTTCGATGCTTCGAGAGGAACAAGCACCGCTTCAGGTTAGCAAACGAAAATCTGCTAAAAAGGCTAAGAAGAAGGCAGATCGCCTTCTTGCTTTTGATGAAAAATCTATCGCTCGCGGCTTTGTTTGGCATTATATTTTGTCTGAACCTAAATCTAAAGAAGGTCGCAATCATTCTCGGAGGAAAGCATTTCAACATCAGTCATAAAACTTCGTAGTCCTAAAGAGGCTTTACAGCTTTTTGGACGTAATGATGAATACTTAAAGTTACTTCGTAGTCGCTTAAACGCTAATATTATTGCTCGGGGTGATGAGCTTAGGCTTAGTGGTGAAACTGCAGATGTCAGTCAAGCAGAAGAAGCCTTTGGTCGATTACTTAAAACAATTCGCCGTGGTGAGGAACTTAGTTTAACTGAGTTAACGCATGGTGACTTACATGCTAAAGAAGCCAAAGATTCAGGGGTTGCAAATGAATTGCCAAAACGGGCTAGACCTAAAACAGCTGGTCAACGTCGTTATATTGAGGCCATCCGGCAGCACCCTATAACGTTTGGCATTGGACCGGCAGGTACAGGTAAAACCTATTTGGCTGTCGCTATGGCAGTACTTGCACTAAAGGCAAAAAAAGTGAAACGCATTATTCTTACGCGTCCAGCTGTTGAAGCAGGTGAGAGACTTGGTTTTTTACCTGGTGACTTGCAAGCAAAAATAGACCCCTACCTAAGACCCTTATATGACGCACTTTACGACATGCTTGAAGGCGACAAGGTTGAGCAGCATGTTGAGGCAGGCACTATTGAGGTTGCTCCTCTGGCATTTATGCGGGGTCGCACACTAAATGATGCCTTTATTATTCTTGATGAAGCTCAAAACACTACGAGTGAACAAATGAAGATGTTTTTAACTCGCATGGGCTTTAATAGTAAAGTTGTGGTTACCGGTGATGTAACGCAAGTAGATTTACCTCAAAATGTTCAGAGCGGCTTAGCGGTTACTAAGCGTGTTTTACAGAACATTGATGGCATTTCTTTTATTTACTTCAATGAAGGGGATGTCGTCAGGCATCCTTTGGTGGCAAGTATAATTAAGGCGTATGAGGCGGTCTAAAAGGAGAGTAAGCAAAGACGTTCAACTGAGATTGCGTTTTGTTTTTTTTGCTCTACCTACCCTAATTCTTTTAACCACTCTTCTATATAGCATTTATGGTTTTGGCCCCAGCAATAATTTGCTTGTGGGCCAGCCAAGCCCTCGCACCTTTGTGGCACCTGTTAGTGTTCAAGTTATAGATGAGCTCTTAACTGAAAAAGAACGACAAGTTGCTCGCTCACAAGTCAGAAGCATTTTTACAGCTGACCCTCAGTTACAACGGCTTGCTTTAAGCTCAATAAGCTCATCAAACCTACCCGCAAATGTTCAAGACATTTTAATTGCAGCTTATCAATCCTTTAATGGCGTTGATGAAAGTCAAAAAGACGACCTTATAGAAGAAGCCGTAAGCATAACAAATGTAGAACGCCAACGCGAAGTAAGGTTATTACTCGAGCGTCGTCTTATTAGTACAGCCGTGCCTAATGAAACGCTTACTAACGCAGCTAGGTCAGCTGCTGCTAACGCTATTAGACCCATCATGCAAACCCTTTCTGCGGGTCAGATTATTGTTGAGGAGGGAGCGCCTTTAACCGAGTCTCATTTGGGAGATTTAGCTACCCTTGGTCTATATAATCCTGCAGATGATGTTCGTAGTCAGCTTATTCGTACCGTTTTAGGTAGTGCTTCTGTGGCTATTTTACTTAGCTTACCTTTGCTTGCTTTAATAGCTCAATTTAGCGCCAAACAGTTAATCTTTTTGATTGGCTTGAGCATTATTGCGCTGTTTGTGCAAAGGGCTGCCATGATTTTTGATCCTGCATTTTTGCTAATAAATTTGGTTCCCCTTCTTGTCTCTGCCATCGTTTCACAACGCGTAGCTATTTTGTGGGCAGTTTGGCTTTCAGTGATTGTTGGTCTTATGACGCCAACCGCGCCTTTAGCTTTGTTAGTTGCAAGTTTGGCTGGCGGTATAAGTTCCTCTTTACTCACCAATATCCTGAAGTCACGACCAAGCATTTTAATAGCTGGCTTTGGCGGTGGCATTCTTTCGGCTGTAAGTTACTTAGCATTTTTATCCCTAGTTGGCGGGGCAAATACCTTAGATGTTCTGAGTAGCGCTGCTTTACTTATTGCAGGAGGGAGCATAGCAGGCATACTTGCCTTAGGCATATTGCCTTTAGCTGAAAGTAGCTTTGACTTTTTGACAGACTTTAGACTCAACGAACTTTCAAACCCAAGTAGCCCCTTACTACAAAGATTACTTTTAGAGGCGCCCGGCACCTATCAACACTCTTTAATCATCTCTAATCTAGTTGAGCAAGCGGTCAAAAATATTGGCGGCAACGCCTTACTCGCTCGAGTGGGATCGCTTTATCATGATGTAGGTAAACTTAAACGACCTCATTTTTTTGCTGAGAATCAGTTTTCTGGCTACAATCCTCATGATGATACCAGCCCACATTTAAGCTATTTAATTATTACCAGCCATGTTCGTGATGGCATTGAGTATTTAAAAGAATACAAGTTACCAAAGGCTCTGCAGACTTTTGCCGCATCTCATCATGGGACTACTGTTTTGAGCTACTTTTATAAGCAAGCTCTTGAAACCAGCGAGCAGTTAGATGAATTTAACTTTCGCTACCCTGGTCCGAAACCCAAAAGCAAAGAAACGGCTGTCTTACTTTTAGCTGACGCTGTTGAATCAGCATCACGAACCTTAAAGGATAATTCTCCGAACAGCATTCGGGCCTTAATTGACCAGCTTTTTGAATTACGCTTACAAGATGGTCAGTTAGCTGAAAGCCCCCTGAATTTTCATGACATAGAAGTGATTGCTAACACTTTTGAGCGCATGCTAAGCGCAATTTTGCATAACAGAGTAAAATATCCTAGTAAAGACGAAATAGAGAAACTCGAGCATGGTAGAGCTAATAGACGAAACAAATAACTTAAGTAGCTTAGATTTAGATAAAATTGAGGCGAGTTTTACTGCCTATATGCATCTTTTAGATTTAAGCCAAGAGGTTACAGTGGTGCTTTGTAATGATGATTTTATTCGGGAGCGCAACTTGGCTGACCGTGGCTTAGATGAAGCAACAGATGTGCTTTCTTATCCTAGTCATGAACCTGATGATGTTAATATGCCAATCATTCCTCATTTGGGTGATATTTTTATTAGTTTAGATACTGCTGCGAACCAAATGGGTGAACATAATCACGATTTACTGCAAGAAGTCTTAACCCTTGCAGCACATGGCTTAACTCATTTACGAGGCTATGACCATCCTACGGAGGAAGCGTGGCAAGACTTTCACGAAGCACAAAGACAGATTCTTCTGCTTCATGGCGACAGCTAGAATTTCGTAAATTTCTAAAAGCCTTCACGCATGCCTTTGCTGGTATTCGCTACACATGGCGAAATGAACCTAATTTCCGAATTGAAGTGTTCTTTGCCGTTTTTGCCTTAGCTTTAGCTTGGTGGCTTAACGTTTCAGCAGTACCCATTCTACTCATAACGGCTTTGGTACTAACACTCGAGCTTCTTAATAGTGCGCTTGAGGCTACTATTGATCTTATTTCGCCTGATTTTCATCCTTTGGCTAAGTTAGCTAAGGACGCTGCTGCTGGTGCGGTTTTGCTGAGTGCTTGTTTATCTGTAATTCTAGGTTTAGTGGTCTTAGGTCCACCTTTGTTAAGTAAGTTAGGAATACTATGAGTTACGATATTGAATTGCTAGATGCCGCTAAAAAGGCTTTTAAAAATGCTTATACGCCTTACTCTAAGTTTAATGTCGGTGCTGCTTTGAGAACTGCGAGTGGTGTTATTTTTTCGGGTGCCAATGTTGAGAATGCTTCGTATGGCTTGACGCGTTGTGCTGAGCAGTCTGCCATTCAGGCTATGGCATCTGCCGGTGAGCGTTTTTTTAGTGAGATTGTGGTTTATACCGAAGCGGAGTCGCCCGCGAGTCCTTGTGGGGCTTGTCGGCAAATTCTTTTTGAATTTTCACCTAATGCTAAGGTTTTTTTGCTGAATCATGAAGCAAAACTAAAAAGCTTTCAGGTTCGTGATTTATTGCCAGATGGCTTTGAACTTTAGCTGTTATAAAAAGACCGCGTTTAGTTCTTTAAGGAACTAAACGCAAAGGGTATTATGCATTATTGCTACCGCAACTGATTTTGATTTGATTGAGTTTGACTTTACAACCCTAGCTAGCTGAGAATTCGTTAGGGAATTTGGAATTTTATAAACACATTTGCAAAAACCTAAGCCC
>CAYGTA010000212.1:0-8274 GCA_964352605.1 uncultured bacterium
TTTACATGCCCTTTAGCGTGTAGTTATCTTTAAGTAAGATTCAGTCTTGCGTAACATCTACTCGCGCTAACCCAAGTTCATCATGAATTTTATCCATAATGTTTTGAATAAAGCTTGTTTTTGCCTTGGTGTACGCAATTGAATCCTCATGATACTGAGCAGCAAGCTGAGTTTTCAAAGCACCATAAGCTTGAACATCTTCAGGATGTTTACATAAATAATCTCGCATGAGACGTTCTTTGCGCTCAGCCCAAGTTGACAGTTCAACAATATGCAGGTGAAAGGTTTGTCCATTGCTTTTGTCTAGCTTTCGTAAAAAGTACCGGTTATACATACCTGCATCAATAAGCTGATAGTTAAGCCTCTCCAGTGCTGGTAAAAAGTCATCGAGTTCGTCGAGGCTATGGATAGCAGCCATAATGTCAATAATGGGTTTGGCTTGCTGATTTGGAATAGCGGTACTTCCAATATGCTCAAGCTCAACAAAATAGCTTCCAGTTGAAGCTAATAAAACTTTGCGCTCAGTTGCGAAAAGCTCAACCCATTTAGGGTCATAATCAACGATTTCAACTGAATGTCTTAATTGCTTATTCTGCGTATCCACTGATTACTCCCAAAAAGGACGATATACCAACTTACTGTGCGTCTCTCTGAGTTTCAAAAATAGTTTTTAGTTCGTTTTTAGCAGCTTCTACAATGTCATCAAACTGACTAGGCATATCTGCCTTGTTTGCCTTGGTTTTATATAAACTAATGGTTCTTAAAACATCATCAGAAAACTTTTCACGGTTTCTTAATTGCGGACCTTTTTTGGTAATGACAAAGGTACTGATTTGGTCAAGCATGCTTAAGGCTTGCTTTTGAGTTGTAATTTTAGGTTCAGCCATGCTTTTATCATGACATAAGAACGTTGCATCTCAAGAGAGGCAAAAAACCTTCATAATCAGCTTGATACTTCTTTTTGCGTTACCATAAGGCTCATTATGTCTAGTTTGCGTAAAAAAATTGGCGATATCATTTTTGAACATGATACGCCACCCTCTAATTTGTTTGATGTTCTTCTTTTAATCGCCATCTTGTTTAGTGTTTTGCTGGTCATGCTTGAAAGCGTAAGCTCTGTGAAACTCCGCTTTGGTAATGGCTTAAAAACACTCGAGTGGACATTTACCACGTTGTTTACGATTGAGTATATTACTAGGCTTTATGTTGCGCATAATCGCAGGAAGTATTTGCGTAGTTTTTTTGGCGTGGTTGATTTGTTGGCTATTTTGCCTAGTTATTTGAGTTTATTGTTTGTGGGTTCTCAGTATTTTATTGTTATTCGTTCGCTGCGTTTGTTGCGTGTTTTTCGTATTTTGAAGTTGGTTCAGTTTGTTGGTGAGGCCACGGTTTTAGCGAAGGCTTTGAAGGCAAGTCAGGCTAAAATTACGGTTTTTATGATTACGGTTGTGACGCTGGTTATTATTATTGGTTCGGTTATGTATTTGGTTGAGGGGCCTGCTAATGGCTTTACGAATATTCCTGTGAGTGTGTATTGGGCTATTGTTACCTTAACTACGGTTGGTTTTGGTGACATTACCCCTAAAACGCCTTTAGGTCAATTATTTGCGGCTTTGGTTATGATTTTGGGTTATGCCATTATTGCTGTGCCTACAGGTATTGTTTCGGTTGAGCTTGGTCGAGCTGATCAGGCACTTCGGCAGTTAAGGTGTATTAACTGTCATAAAGCTAATCATGAGGCTGATGCGAAATTTTGTAAGTATTGCGGTGAGTCGTTAGGAAAGCTTTAAGCTTTTGAGTTAAGTTTTCATGAAGTCTTTTACTTATTTGGCACTCATTCTTTTGGTGCTAGACTGACTGTTATGATTCGACTTTTATTCATCTGCATTTGCCTTTTTGGGTTTAGCTTTGGGCAAACAGTAAGAACAGCAGATCAGTTTTTAGCAGAAGCAGTAGCCACAGCAGAAGAAGCTAAACTTAGTTATGAAGTAGCAACCTTTGATCAGCCTTTATGGCGTGAAGCAATTCGTTTGGGTGAAGATGCGTTAACGCTTGACCCTAGTAACCTTAATACCTTGCATTTTTTAGCAAGCACACATGGTTACATAAACTGGTATTCAAAAGCATGGTCTTACTGGCAGGCTTATTTTGAGGCGGGTGGCACGCTCGAGTTTGCCTTGCAGCTTGATTCGTTAAGTGCTCAGCTTTTAGAGGATGCCGGTACCGAGCTGGGTTTTGCGCGTTACCAAACAAATAAGTTAAGAGAGGCACTTAGTTACTATGAAGCTGTACTCAGTTATTTACCTGATAATGCTGAGTCGCTCCGTTGGGCTGGTCGTATTCATTTGGAGCTGACAGAGCCTGACGAGAGCTTAGTTTACTGGGAGCGTTTAGCGGAGGTTTTGCCCAATGATGAAGGGGTTGTTTATTACTTAAGGCTAGCCAAGCAGCAAGACCGTGTGGGCATAGTGGCGAGTACTGCGTTTCAAAAAGGCTTAGAAGCTTATGAAGAGGGTGATGCAAGTAAAGCACTCGAGCTTTTTGAGGATGCAACTAGGGCGAGTGCTGGTTTTAGTGATGCGCTTGCTTGGGCGGGTCGTGTGAGTTTTGAGTTGGGTTTAACCGGTGAGTCATCTGATTATTGGCAGCAGGTTTTGGAGCTTGACCCAACCGATGAGCGGGCTGCTTATTTTGCGCGTTACGCTGCTGATAGAGAGACTTGGGGTGCTGCGGCAGATGCTTTTTATGCGGGTCAGTCTTTGCATTTGCAAAATGATTTGAGTGCTGCTGTTCGTGAGTTTGAGAAGGCGTATCAGCTTAATACGAGTTATAAGGATGCAGCTGTCTGGACGGCACGAACGTATCAGGAGTTAGAGCAACCTGCTCAGGCGGCTCCTTACTGGCAGGCGGTGTTGCAGCTTGACCCAGCAGATAAGCGGGCGCAGGATTTCTTGCGTTTGGCTCAAATTCAAGTTGAGACGGGTGTTGAGGCTGGTAATGCTTTTTTAGAAGGCGTAGCTGCGTTTGAGGCGGCTAATTTAGGCATGGCTGAGTCTTTCTTTTTAGCGTCTATTGAGGCTAATCCTAATTATCCGGATGCTTGGGCTTGGTTAGGGCGTGTGCATTTTACGGTCGGTGATTACGAAAAAGCCGCTGATGCTTATGGTAAAGCGTACGCCTTAGATCCTGCTAATGATGGCTATAGGTTTTTTACAAATGAGTCTTTACGTTTAGCTGAAAATCCTTAAGCTATGAATCGTGCTGTACTTAGAGTTGTTAGTTTAGCGCTCTTAGCTTTACTGCTACTGGTATCTTTTTTGAGTTTGCGCACGCTTAGGCGTTTACCCAATGTTGTACTTTATTATGTGCAAAGTAATGAAACAAATTTTAGTTTAGCGCCTGTCGCTAAGCGCATAGCTAGTGACTCTTTTGAACAAAAAATTACAAGCATAATAGACGCCCTTAAGCAGCAGCCTTCAGAAGCTGGCTTGAGTAGCTCTTTTCCTGAAACCCTAGAAGTCCTAAACGTGCAACGCTTAGGCTCTGAAGTTATTGTAGATGTATCCACTGAGTTTGAGCAGGGTGGTGGTTCTGCCTTAATGATGGCAAGATTAAATCAGCTTTTCTACACACTAACGCAGTTAGAAGAAGTATCTGAGGTGAGTTTATTTATTGAGGGGGTACGGGTTAACTCGTTTAGTCAACAGGGTATTCTCATTGACAATCCGTGGCTTAGAACAACAAAGACGTTACCTATTTGGTAAAACAAACACTAGTAACTAAGTAATACGCTTTAAGCTTGAATTTTGGCAGTGTAATAAGCAGGAACATCATCTGACGATAATTTACGAATAATTTTTTCCAACTCCAAAGCACTCAAAGCTGTAATAAGCTGCTCCTCTTGAGGGGCTTTAGCAAAGCTCGAGCTTATATCTTCTGGGGTGCATTCGGGGTTTTCTTCTATGAATTGCCATACTACATACTCGAGTTGTGTCATTTTGACTCCTTTGTTTGAAAGCGTTTGTTTTGTTGTTATTTATTTCGGGGGTAGACTATTCAACCCTGACCTTTAGAGCGCATAGCTTTGCTTGATTTACTTATTTGAATCTATGAGTACGACCTATTGGCTTACCGACTTAGTTAGTATAGCGCATATAAGCTGATCTTCATGAGGACTTTTGTCATTATTTATATAGCCTCTTTACAGCATCGCCTTAGCCCATCCGTTTTTACTCAGCTAGTTCGGCATTTAAAACGCTTAGCTAGTTTTAAATGCCAAAGGCTATACATACTTAACCTTAAGATTTATAGTGCGCTTCAGAAATAGAGAGAGTAAACGGAGTACTTTCATTACTAAACGCTTTCGCTCAAGAGTATTGCGAGCATCGCAATACTTTTGCCAAGCACTATGATTTAGCTTGTTTTGACACTTGAGGCTTAGGTATAGAATTTTGGCTTGTGCCGGTGACTTTGACGATTTTAGCGCTTGCAATAAAGCTTATTTGCTTAACCGTCATTTAGCTGTTTTTGCCCTTAAAGCTTTATTTTGGCCTTTAATCTGCTTTTTGTATACCTAATGTTGCGGAGGATTCAACAACTAGTCCATAAACATGTGCTAAAATCCTAGCTATTAATGGAAGACGTTCCTGAACGATCTAGGTTGCCAAAAGCAATCACAATCATATTATCTCTTTTAATCAGTTTGTGCTGGGTTGCATTTGCGCAAGCCGAAGCTATAGGCTCAGCTGTTTCTCCTTTGCAAATTCTCACTCTGATTATTTTGCTTGCCTTGTCAGGTGTGCTGTCAGGCTCTGAGACCGCTTTAACAGCCATAGGGGAATGGAAGATTCGTGAGTTACGCGAAACCGGTCAAGACCCTAGTGGCGCTTTTGCCTTATTACAAAAAGACAAAACACGCTTCATAACAACCCTTCTTATTGGCAATAACGTCGTCAACATTGCCGCTACCGCCCTTGTAACCCAAATTGCCATTAACTTATCGCAAAGCTTAGGCTTTGCCGAATCACTCGCAGTTGGTTACGCAACCGGCGTCATGACCATACTGGTTCTTATTTTTGGTGAAATCACCCCCAAATCACTTGCTGTTCATAACGCAGTGGGTTTCTCAAGATTTGTCATAAGACCTGTGTACGCGCTCTCTATCATCCTCTACCCTATTGGCCTCTTTTTCACTTGGATAACCACCAGTATCTTAAGGCTCTTTGGTTTAGAATCACGCGACAACCCTTTACTCACACAAAATGAACTCAGACTCATGCTGCGCAGCGCTGAAGAATCAGGCGTTATAGAAGCGCAAGAAGAAGAAATGATTAAAGGCATCATTGAGCTAGAAGAAACCGTTGTACGAGAAGTCATGACCCCCAGAGTAGATCTTGTAGCCATAAAAGAAGAAGCCAGTCTTATAGAGCTTTTAGAACTCAACAAAGACCAGCATTACAGTCGCTTACCGGTCTATCAAGAAAAGCTAGATAACATTCAGGGCATTGTTTACACGCGTGACTTACTAGACTACGTGCAGCATCCTGAAAAACTAGCCACAACCACCGTTAAAGACATAATGACGCAACCCCAATATGTACCTGAAACGGTCAGCATTTTAAATTTACTTAGAGACATGCGCAGCAACAAAAACCATATGGCCATTGTGGTTGATGAGTTTGGTGGCACCAGTGGACTGGTAACGCTAGAAGACATCATTGAAGAAATTACAGGCGAAATCTACGATGAAACAGACCTTGAAGAAGAAGCTGACATTGTACAACTTGCCGAAAACGAATACCGTGTTCAAGCATCGGTACATTTAGATGAATTGTCAGACAAGCTAGACATAAGCTTTGATGATGAAAATGGCGACTTTGACACGCTAGGTGGCTTCATAACCAGCCAACTAGGCTACATACCCCAATCAGGTGAAAGCCATGACTACCAAGACATGCGCTTCACCATAGAACAAGCTGACGAAAGACGCATCATGTCAGTCATGATTTCTGAAACCCCAACCGATCTACCCGAAAGTGACATAACCCCAAATCTTAAAGACATAAATCTAGAACCCAGCTCCTAAACAGCAAACCATGCCTCAACTAAGCTTTCAAAGCATAACTGCCAAAAACTGGCAAGCCTGCACAAAACTCGAGCTTAAACCTAATCAAAAAGACTTTATTCCTAGCAATCTTTACTCTATTGCCGAAGCTCAGTTTTACCCAAATGCTAACTCAAAAGCCATTTATGCTGACAAAGAGCTAGTAGGCTATGTTTTATATGGGCAAGATTTAGAGACCAAAGCATGGCGCTTATTTCGCTTAATGATTGACCAATCACAACAAGGCAAAGGCTACGGGAGAAAAGCAGTTCAACTCGTCATACAAAGTTTACCTAAAAGCGCTAAAAGCCTATCTTTATCTTACAACCCAGCAAATCAAGCAGCTGCAAAGCTTTATAAAAGTCTTGGTTTTGAAGAACAAAGCATCAACAAAAAAGGCAACACAGAAGCACAACTTACTTTAAATCATGACTAAATTACACAACGCCCAAAAAGCACTAAACAAAGCCAAAAGCATAGCCGTACTAACAGGCGCAGGCATAAGCCAAGAATCAGGCATTCCTACCTTCAGAGCTAAAGAAGGACTCTGGCGCAACTACCACCCAGAGGAACTCGCCACCCCACAAGCCTACAAACAAAACCCACACTTGGTGTGGGAATGGTACAAAATGCGCTTCGACATAATAAACAAAGCCAAACCCAACCAAGCCCACAAACTACTCAAACAACTAGAAAACCAAACCCAACTAACAATCGTCACCCAAAACGTAGACGGACTACACACCAAAGCAAACTCGAGCTCTGTTTTAGAACTACACGGAAACCTCACACAATCACGCTGCGAAAACTGCCACACACTAAGCCCCCTACAACCAAACTTCGACATACCCCCAAAATGCAAACACTGCAACACTCGAGCTAGACCCAATGTCGTCTGGTTTGGCGAAAGCTTAGATCAAAACATTCTCAGTAACGCCATAAATGCTTTCACCAACGCAGACTTAGCACTCATCATAGGAACATCAGCAGTCGTAGAACCCGCCGCTAGCCTAGCCAGACTAGCCAAACAACAAGGCACTTACCTTATAGAAATAAACCCCAACAAAACACCCCTAAGCAACCTCACAAACCTAAGCTTACAAACAACCGCATCACAAGGACTTAGCTCACTACTAAACCCTCACTCAAACGCAGCTGTCGAAAAAACAACATGAAACGGCATGCAATAAATCACAACACCCTCATACAAACTCAAATCTAAGCCAGCAGGCAACTCATAATTCTGATTACCCACATTCCCTTTCAAAGACCCCAAATCAATATAATCACCTAAATCAGCAGAATTTCTACCCTCAATATTCTCTACAAGCAAAACATGCAAATCAGGCCCATTCGTACTAGAAAAATCCTCAAACCTCAAAATACTCTCATCCCCCTGCTGAAAAACCTTAGCCGAACCAGACCCCTTATGAAACGCATCCGCACCTTCAAAACTAGCACTCGCAGCCAACACCCACTCAGCCACCGGCATCTCATCAGCCATCGCCTTATCAGGCACAGAAGAAGCTAACGCCATAAGACGCTCCTCAGCAAGCGCCTTCTCCTCATCACTCAAAGCCTCCAACGCACCCTCCTCAGAAAGCAACGTCATAACATCAGAAATTTTCGTCTCAATCTCCTCCGTTGACATGCCAGCCTGAACCTCCGCACTAGGCAAATCAAACGGAAACGCCTCATCCACCTCATTATTAAGAAACAAAGGCGAACCCAACCACCACGCAAGCGGCAAAACAAGCACAACCAACAACAACCACATCCAACGCTTAACCATAAACAAACTCCCTAAATTTATACCCCCCCAATAAATATACGTTACGATACTAACGTGAAACCATCACAAAACCCTCCCAAAACAGAAAGAAACCCATGAACACAAAAAAACGAATCGCCATAGACATGGACGAAGTCATAGCCGACACCCTAAAAGCAAGACTCGAGCGTTACCAAAAAGACTACGGAATTACCTTAAACAAAAGTGATGTACATGGTAAAAGCTTCTACGATGTCGTAGCCCCAGAGCACCGCCAGCAAGTCAGAGACGTACTAGACGAACCTGACTTTTTTAGGCATTTAGACATATTTCCAGATGCACAAGACGTAATAAAAGAACTCAACAAACATTTTGATATAGTCATAGCCACAGCAGCCAT
>CAYGTA010000213.1:0-8258 GCA_964352605.1 uncultured bacterium
TTCTTCAAGGCAATACCACGCCCAGCTCGAGTGGGCAGCTTTAGGTTTTTTTGTTCTTCTTTAATGCCAGCTAGGGTTTTTAAAATACTCTCAGGCATTGGACTTACTTTAGGTACAGTCTGATCTACATGTAAGAGCATTGTTTCATAACTAGCAGCCAAATAAGCTTCTGTCTCGTGAAACATTGTTAAATAAATATGAATACGCTTGGCATCATAGAAAAGTAACTGGCAACTAACCCAAATGGGGTCATGTTCTTTAAGTTCTCTTAAATAACTGATATGCGTTTCAACAGTATAAACCGTGCAATTAGTTCGCTCTCGGTAGTCAGTGTAAACCCCAACTTCATCGAGAAACACTTCTGAAGCTAAACTAAACGCAACCGCATAGTAAGCATCATTAAGGTGACCATTGTAATCAATCCAGTCACTTAAAACCCTACCTTGCCATATTCTTTTTAGAGCTTCAGACATTAGGCACCCTCAAGAAACGCCTCTAAACGAGCTCGAGCGCTTTCTTGGGAACTTTTGTTAGACGCTAAGTCAATACTAAGCTCGAGTAATTTCAGGTAAAGGCTTTCATAGTAACTACGCTGCTGCTCTGCCCATGGCGCATCAAAGCTAGGTAGAAACACGCCTTTGTATAGCAAAATAGCTTTCTCTATAGAACTCGAGCTTTTTGTGCTTAGGGCTGCTAAGGCAGCTTGTTCAAAGACTTCTGCGTCCCAGTCGCATTCGACCTCTAGGCTTAAGGTTAAAACATCACCAATTACAGGAAAGCTGGCGTAGCCCCCAAAGGTTTTTCTAGCTCTGTTTATAAGAACATGAATGTTGTTTTCACCAACTTCTTCGTGCCATAAGTCATTAGGAATAATTCTTAGGGGTACTTTGCCGTCATGGGTAATGAGGTAAAGAAGTAAAGCAATGACTTTTTTTGCTTCGTATTGCAAGTATTTATCTTCAGCAGAGGCGCCAACCCCGCCTAAGCTAAGTATTTTAAGAATAGGCTTTTCGCGAATAGTTTCGGCTCGTTCAAAACGCACCTGAACGGCGTCTTTGAGTTCAGAAGGTGTAAAAGGTTTGGTCAAGTAATCATCTGCACCTTGCTGCATGCCTTGTCGAAAATGTTTTCTTTCAAGCAAAGCGGTTAAGTAAATAAAGGGGATTGCCCTTAGCTTTGTTTGCTGTCTTAAAGCCTCATGTAATTCAAAGCCATCCATTTGTGGCATGTTGATATCACAAATGATAAGGTCAGCCTCTAAACCCTTTTTAAACGCTGCTAAGGCCTCTTTAGAATCTTGGAAGGTTGTCACCTCATATGCGTCAGCTAAGACAGATTCAATCAGTTTTAAAGTAAAGCCTTCATCATCAATAGAAACAATATGTTTTTTCGCCATGTTTAATGTCATCCCTCAGTTAACCTTATTCTACGGTATGATGATGCTTTAGTGAGCTCAGGTAACACTTAGAGCAAAAAGCTATCAGGCAGAATGAGACATTTAGCTCATCAAAACTCTTGAAAATCACTATACTTAGGACGGAATTTATGGCAACGAAACAATTTTTCTTAACCGCAAAAGGCTTAGAACGAAAAAAAGAAGAACTCAAGTACTTAATAGAAGTAAGACGCCCCGAACTGTCAGCAAACATGGGTAAAGCCATTGAAGACGGTGACCTTCGAGAAAGTGCTGCTTATGACGAAGCTCGTCTTGGGCAAAGCGAAAACGAAGTCAAAATAGCTGACCTTGAAGAACTTATTCACCGTGCAATTGTCGTTGAAGGCAGCGAAGGTGGCGCTATTAGAATAGGCTCGAGTGTGCTTCTTGAAGACAAATCAGGTGAGCAAATAACGTTTTTTGTTGTGGGTACTCACGAGGCAGATATTTTTGAAAATCGTATTAGTGATGAATCTCCTTTTGGCATGGCTTTACTTGGCAAAGAAGTCAACGATAAAGTGGTTGTAAAAGGCAAAAATGGCACAAGTGAATTTACTGTGCTTAATGTATCTTTTGAGTAAGCTGTAATAAGAATAAGTAAGGCTAGATTCTTAAGTGAAATCTGGCCTTACTGCTTTTTAGCTTGACCCCACACCCAAATGACCTATAGATATTTAGAATTTAATCACGCTTCTCACCATAGAAAACAAGTAGAGTAAGCTTGTGTTACGTTTTGCGCTCATTGCATTAGTGGTCATAATCACAGCTTTATTTGGCTTAAGCTTACTACCCCAACAGCTTAGAGACATACCTGACGCAACCATTAACCTAGAAAACACTCGAGTGATTTTGTACCCGCAAGAAGATCCTGATGCTGTTTGGTTTTTTTCGAGCCCGTCTGTTTCTTATGATCCTGACATTCGTGAAACCACCTTGAATAACATTGAGGATGGTGAGCGTGTCGTGAGTAATGAGACTGATTTTACTTTGGCAGCTGAAAAGGTTGTTATTTCTAGTGATGATAACTTGCGTGGGGATAGTTTATTTGTTCACATTATTGAAGAAGATTACGATTTAGATATGACCAGTAAAAACAACCGTCAGGTCATTATTAATCAACGTGAAGGTCAATTTGATATTCCTCGGGCTGAAGTTACAGGCGAAGGTGAACTTTGCATTTACGAGAATATGAGAATCAGTTTTGATCTAGAAAGCTTTGAATCTGGCGGTGAAGGTAGTACGTTCAGATGTGAACTTGAAATTGTTGACGGAAACGAGGACTAAATGAAAAAACTCTTGCTCATTTTAACTATAGGTATTGCACTTTTTGTGATGGCACAAGAAAGTACTCCTGACACAGCGAGCGATACAGACCCCCCAGCAGCAAATGAAACTGCAGCTGATAGCGAAAAAAGACTTATCATTATTGATTCACCCGGTGGTCAACAATCAGGAAACCTTCGAAGGGGTCCCCTTTTTTTTGAGCATCCAGATCCCGAAGGTGTGCAAGCTACGGTGTCGACCTTAGCTATCTTTGCCCAAAAAGCTGAATTGCGTACACCTGAAACAGCTGAAGAGATGAGTCTAACTGAAGCAAGAGGGCAACGCATAGCTACCTTTAGTGAAGGGGTAAGAGTAACACGCGGTCGACTTGAAGCCTTTGGTGAAACTCTTTTTTATGATGAAGCCACAGGCATTGGTTTACTCACAGGAAATGTCAACATAACTGTTGAAGGCAGAACTGAAGAAGCTGAAGCTGTATTTATTACTGCCTTAGAAGCTGAGTTTGATGTTGATACTGATGTAAGCATAAGCCGTGGAGATGTAAAGCTCGATAACGGCAATCAGCAAGCTGAAGCAGATGAAATGGAGTACGAAGAAGAGCGAACGCTTGGTGTGTTGCGCTGCACTGACAGACAATGTCAAATAACCAGAGAAGATGAAGATGGTAATTTCCTTGTCATTACAGCAGATGAAACAAGAGTCCTGACAGATGATAAACGTCTCCACGCAATTTCAAATGTAACTGTTGTAGATGCTGACATTACCAGTACAGGTGATGAAGTCTTTTTTGACGATGAGCAAAGCCTTGCCGAAGTCATTGGTAACCCAGCTGAATCTATCAATGAAGCAGATGGCATTACGCTAACTGGTGCTAGAATTTTGCAAGACATTGAGTTTGATGTCATTGAGGTTATAGATAGCTCTGTGGAGAGCGACTTTAATGCAGAAGATTACTTACTAACTCGCGAACAAGAATAGATTTCAAGACTTTATGAATAAGCAAAAAATAGTCATTACTTTGGTTTTAGTGATGACTATTTTGTTGCTTGCTAGCCAAGCTCAAACCAATAATGCACCCAAACTAGACATAAATCGTAATGATACCCAACTTACGGTTAGCAACCTAAGCCTTGGGAGTGATGGGGCTAAAACCTATTTGTCTAACAGAAACTGTAAAGAAGGCTTTGTAAGCAATATTTTTTATGGTCCTGCCGAAGGCTTTGTTGAAACCTTATCGAGAGACGCTAAACTTATATCTTCGGTAGTGATTATCGAAACGCCTGATAACGAAGATTCAGAAAACGAAGAGCGAGTGGAACTTTATAACGCCCAAAACCTGACTTTCTCAAGACCCCGCTGTATCGAAGAAGAAGAACGCCTAGACGACCCTATACGTTTAGAGCAGGGTCGAACCACCATTCTAGGGGAAAGCCTTATACTCGAGCCTGATAATAATGTGGGTGACATGAAAGGGCCTATTACCTTAGAACGTGCTGCTGAAGGTGAATCTCCGTCTTTAAGTGCCAATAGTGATGAATTGCAGTTTGATTTTGATACTGACTTATCTACGCTGTCTGGTAACGTAACAGTAACGTCTGAAGATCGAGTGAGTACCGCAGATGTCTTAGAGTATGACGAAGCTAATGGTGTAGCCATTATGCGAGGAAACCCAGCTAGAAGCACGCAGGGCGAAGATTTTGTTGAAGGCACTGTTATAAAATATTTTTTGAATAACAATGATGTCATGGTAATTGGTGGCATTAATGGCGAAATCGAAGTAGAGCTAGATTAAGTCTCTGCTATAAACGTATTAAATACACTATAAAACTAATTATTCCTAGTAAACTTACAAGCCAGCAAACTGCTAGTGAGTAGAGAGTCGTTACACTAAAAAAGGGATTTAGTGCTTTAACGAACTGGAGTTTAAGTAAGTTTGATAAGCCTGCGACCCCTCCTGAGGCTTTTAAAAACGCTCTGAGTTCAGTAAGTATGGAGAACATATTCAAGGCATCCGTTCTATTCTTTATTTCTGCTAACGCAAACGCCTTGAAGGACTCCTCTTCTAGAATTCGCAGCCGAAACTCAATTAGCTTTTCAGGTAATGAAAGTATTGCTTTGCTTAAGCTATAGAGTTGATAAACAAAAAACAACGGAATAATAATCCCGAGTAAAATCAGAGCGCCTGTAAGCTGCAGCCAAGTTGCTGAGGAAGAAAAAACTAAGAACCAAAACCAAACTAATGACAGTAGTGTCGTAATCATGAGTAGCCCCAAGTGCTTTGGAACTCCCTCAACCCGCTTCGAAAGCTGCTTAGCTCGAGTTAGAAATAAGTCAAATCCTTTTTGTTCTTCTTGAGTAGGCGTTGTCGCTTGGTTCTCTATAGGCAAGCTGTTTGTAGCATTATCCTTCATAAGCAGTTAGCGTATGGCTAAGCCGACAAAAATACAAGTAGTAATAAGCCTGTTTTCTGTGTCATACTTTAGGTAACAAAAAAGATTAGCGAAGTAACTCTCTTGGAAAGGAGTCGTTTGTTTTTTACAAACGAATCATAATGCGCGAAAATACTGTTAGAACAAAATTCGAAAAAGGCGAAGCAGTTGTTAATGGTTGGCTAGCTATTCCTTCAGGCGTGTCAGCAGAAGGCATGGCGCATTCTGGTTTTGATAGCTTAACCATAGACATGCAACATGGCCCTATTCACTATGACTCGGCCTTGCCTATGATGCAAGCTATTTCTACAACCAATGTAATGCCCTTAGCAAGGGTCCCGTGGAATGAACCAGGCATCATTATGAAAATGCTTGATGCTGGCGCTTACGGCATAATCTGCCCCATGATTAACACCCAAGCAGAGTGTGAAGCTTTTGTAGGCGCTTGCCGTTACCCCCCCAAAGGTTACCGTAGTTACGGACCGACTCGAGTGAGCATGTACGCGGGTGAAGGTTACGCTGAGAAGGCAAATGACACTATTTTAACGTTCGCCATGATTGAGACGGCTCAAGCGCTTGATAATTTAGAAGCCATTTTATCTGTTGAGGAGCTTGACGCAATTTATGTTGGTCCTGCTGATTTAAGTCAGTCACTGGGCGGCAAACCAGGGTCAGACTGGAAAGAAGGCCCAGCAGCTGAAGCAATAGAGCATATTGTAAAAGTAGCTAAAAGCAAAGGCATTTATGCAGGAATCCACTGTACCCAACCTAGCCATGCGAGAAAGATGGTGGAGATAGGCTATCAGTTTGTAACGATTTTTTCTGACTTGGGTTTACTGAGAGCTAAAGCTAAAGAAGTTACAGATATAGCTAAAGGAATTACGAGTAACGAGCAGGGTTCATCACCTTACTAAAGCTATTGCTTAGGCTGAATAAAGCTGCGTTCACTATAAACACGCTTTTATTCAGCCATAAGTTTTCAACTCCCATTCAAGAGCATTTCCATGATGAAAGACTAAACTAAACTCGAGCTTCTCAGGTCAAATATGGCTTTAGAGAGCTTGGCTATTAGCAACATGCCTTCTTGTTCCCAGCTGTAACTTTTATCTTCGGAGCCGTCCGTCATTATAACTAGGCTGTAAAGCGCTTTCCCTTCTTTGTTATAAACAATTGCAGCGTCATGCCATAAACCTCGCAAGCAACCACTTTTAGAAGCCACTTGAATAACGTCCTCATGTAAATCTTTATCTGTTGGTAGGTACCTTGCAAGCGCCTCAGTAAACTGCTGCTCCTTAAGAATGCCTCTAGCAAGTGCAGTTAAAGCTTCAGGTAGTAAGTCACCCTGCTCGAGTCTTATAAGTAAACCTAGACTATCAGCAGCACAAGTGCTATTGCTAAGCCCAGCTTTTTGTTTTTCATTTTGCTTTTCTGGCGCTAATTGCAACTTACCAATAAGCTGCGTTTCTTGTAAGCCAAGGTCACGCACAAACGCATTTATCTTTACTTCACCTAGCAAATCAATAATCATGTTGGTTGCAGAATTATCACTAACAATCATCATGAGCGTCAGAACATCTTTTAAAGTTAATTTCAAACCTGCATCAAGCGTATGCAAAATACCTGCCCCACCCACACGATCACTGGCAGAAAAAAGCATACGCTGATCAAGCTCGAGTTTTCCTTTAGCAACTTCAGTAAGAGTCTGAAAAAGCAACGGCAGTTTAATAAGACTAGCTGAGCGCATGCGTTTCGTTGCGTTATGCAAAAAGCTTGAGTTTGACTCAAAATCGTAATAAGCAAGTGCAAGTTCCCCTGAAAAGGCTGCCTCGTGACTGTTTATTAAGTCAACTAACGGCTTCATAGCTCGAGTCTCATGAGGTCTTCTGGTGTTTCTCGTTTTCTGGCTAAGCGACTCTCTCCTTTTTCAAACACAACTTCGGCTGGTCGTAAGCTAGATGCATAGTTTGAGCTCATAGCAGCGCCGTACGCGCCTGCTTGCTCAACTACCAAAATATCGCCAGTAAAAAGTTCAGGGAGCTTTACTGCTCGACCCAGCCTATCTGCATTTTCACAAAGCGGACCATCGATATCTGTAATTATGCCACCAGGTTTTTTACCCAAAACCCGAATAGGATGCTGCGCGCCATATAAAGCAGGTCTAAGCAGATCAGCCATACCCGCATCTGCAATGACATGATTCAGTGCGCCTGACTTTAAGTGCAGTACCTTTGTAAGTAAAACCCCGGCATCTGCAATTAGGTAACGCCCCGGTTCTAGCATTACTTTCAGATTGTACTTAGCTGCAAACGTCTTAACTTTTTGAGCAAAGGTTTCTAGTTTAAACCCTGGCACACCAAACCCACCACCAATATCAAGCAAGCTGCACTCAAACGCGTCATACAGAGGGGTTAAGGCTGCAAAAATATCATCATAAACCTGACTTTCAGTAATCTGCGAACCAGCATGCACATGGAACCCTAAAAGTTGACCCAAAGCACTTAGTTCGGTGGCAACTTGCTCAGCCTCTTGAAAGGTCATACCAAATTTTGATTCTGCAGCTCCTGTAGCCAAGTGCTCATGCGTGCGAGGGTCAAGCGCAGGGTTTAAGCGAACCACAAAAGAAACATCCGCCGTAACAAAATCACGCCAAACTTCCCATTGTGAGACACTATCTAAACTAACTAAGCTTACCCCCACTTCCAAAGCACGAGCTATAAGGTCACCATCTTGCCTAGGGCCACCCAAAATGATGTTCTTCACACCTGCTGCAACGGCACGCTCGAGTTCGCCTATACTTATAACTTCAGCACCAACATTTTGTTTGGCTAGATGCCTGAGTACAGCGCCACAAGCGTTGGCTTTTACCGCGTAAAATAGGTCCGCTTCCGGCAGGCTGTACCTTAAATTATCAACTTGTGCAGTTACGGTATCTAAATCATAAACATAACAAGGCGTACCGTAACGCTCAGCTATTGCTCTAAAAATACTTTCATTCATAGCCCTAAGTTTAAGCTTTTTTAAGTGATTTTAGGGCAAAGCACAATCACATAAAGCAGCAATTATACTAAACTGATTTAATCGTGTCATAAGACTGAGTGAGTCAGAGCGTA
>CAYGTA010000214.1:0-8241 GCA_964352605.1 uncultured bacterium
CCCGCTACTATGTCCCTTCTCCTAGCCTCTTTTCAACCTCTCGTTGTAGTATTAGAATGCTAGATATAAACCAGAGAAACTAAACTCGAGCGTTTAACAAAGTCACTTTATCGGTCTTTTCCCAAGGGAATTCAGATCGTCCAAAATGCCCATAACTACTTGTTGCCGTGTAAATAGGTTTACGTAGGTCAAGCTGATCAATAATGGCTGCAGGACGTGCATCAAATACAGCGTTAACAAGCTTACTTAAGGCACTGTCAGACATGCTTCCTGTGCCAAAACTATCTACATACATACCAACTGGCTTTGCTACCCCAATGGCGTAAGCAAGTTGTACCTGACAACGCTCCGCCAAACCAGACGCAACAACATTTTTAGCAATGTACCTGGCAAAATAAGCGCCACTACGATCAACCTTAGTTGGGTCTTTGCCACTAAAAGCACCCCCACCATGCGGCACAGCACCCCCATAAGTATCCACAATGATTTTACGACCGGTAAGCCCAACATCACCTTGTGGCCCACCAATCACAAAACGACCCGTTGGGTTAATAAAGAACTCAGTTTCATCTCTAAGCATATGGGCAGGCACAATATGCTCAATAACATGCTTTTTAATATCAGCACGCAAAGTGGCTAAGTCAATCTCTTCGTCATGCTGAGTAGACACCACAACCGCTTTGACAAATAAAGGCGTTAAGCCGTCATAAGCAATGGTAACTTGCGCTTTACCGTCTGGCCTTAAGTAAGAAAGAACTTCTTGCTTACGCACCTCAGCTAAACGCTTTGTTAAGCGGTGCGCCAAAGAAATGGGCAAAGGCATAAGTTCAGGTGTTTCGTTACTGGCATAACCAAACATAAGCCCCTGATCACCAGCACCCACAAGGTCATACTTATCACCAGAAGCTGACTCAGTAGCAGCATTAACCCCCATAGCAATATCAGGTGACTGCTCATTAATAGCTACCAAAACGGCACTATAGTCAGCATCAAAACCAAAGACGCTATTGGTGTAGCCAACCTCACGAACAGCGTTACGAACAATGGCTTGCACATCAACATAACCATCACAAGTAATTTCACCAGAAATAAGCGCTAAGCCTTTAGCAAGCATGGTTTCACAAGCCACTCGAGCCATGGGGTCAAGTGCTAAAAGGGCATCTAAAACACTGTCACTAATACGGTCAGCCAATTTATCAGGATGACCTTCGGTCACAGATTCAGCAGTAATGAGTTTCATAGTTCTCCTAGGTTTAGGAAGTAAAAGTTAAACATTCTTAACCTAAAGCCTACAAGATGACAGCACTAAACTATGTTGGATTCATTGCCATTAAGCCCTGCAGCTAATTAAAGATAAGATGAGTTTAACAAGCCCCACTGCGTTACTCACGATATACTCTTTATATATGCCTGAAAGCGCGACCAGCAAGATAAGTTACCTTCACGCAACGACAAGTTATGCGAAACAAATTCATGATTTACAAACAGAAATTTACGCAGAACAAACATGGTTTGTGGGTAATGAAGCACCAAGCATAGCTAAAATAGAGTTGCGCATACGCTACCTCGATGCAAATCAATCTCTTTACCTAATCGCCAAAAGCCCAGCAAAGATTTGTGGATGGCTCGAGCTTCATAAACTAAGATTTGACAAAATGAATCATGTGGCTAGCTTTACGCTTGCTGTGAGTAAGCACTGCCGGCAGCAAGGCATAGCCAGTCAGCTTTTAAGCAAGGCGTTTGACTGGTCTTGTAAGCATGAAGTTAACAAACTAAGCCTAAACGTACGTGCCCAAAACCAAGCCGCGATAAACTTATATGAGAAATTGGGCTTTGAACTTGAAGGCAGAGAAAAACAACAAATCAAAACCCAAACAGGATTTGAAGATAATTTACTCATGGCAAAATTTTTAAGGACCAGTACATGACTAAACCCAAAGTAGGTCTTTTTGTAGATACTCAAAATCTTTACTACTCTGCAAAAAACAACCCAGCAGGTCAAGTTGACTACGCTAAGCTTTTAGAACTCGCCACACAAGAAAGAACGTTGCACCAAGCAAATGCCTACGTAACTGAGCGAGAAGGCGTAAATACCGCCTATGCGTTTATAACCAAGCTTTCGAGTTTGGGTTACCGAGTTCGGCGTAAAAAAGTCAGGTATTTGCAGACCACCGAAGGCGGCCATGCCACAAGCGATGGGGATTGGGATATGGGCATTGCTGCTGACATGGTGCGCGCATGGCACTACCTTGACGTAATTGTTCTAGCAACAGGTGATGGCGATTTTGTACCCATGGTTGAACTAGCCCAAGCACAAGGCTGCCGCGTTGAAGTAATCGCCTTTAAAGAAACCACCAATCAAGACTTACTAGACATAAGTGATAGCTTTACAAATCTAGAAGAAGAACAAGGCATAGTGAAAAGCTAAAAACAAGCAGAGACTTGAAAGTTTACAAGAAATGTGTTTTACTTTTTTTACACACTCGAGCTTTTATTTCTAATTGCTTGAGTTGCTTATCAAGAGCGATGTAGGGAACTGGCCCGTAATCGTCGCAGCAACCAGCCTTCATATAGGTGGGTGCTACTTCCAGCCGAAGCATAGAACTACGATAGTGCATGCTTTCGGACAGATAAGGAGGTCTTTAGTGACTGCTCGTAAAGCAAATGGTACTAAACTCAAACAACGAATGCTCTAGGCGGTAGTGTCTTAGGCGTAAATCTTTGTGGTTTACTGCCAAGTAATGCTTCCGCTATTTATGACTTACTTGAACTTAGGTAAGTCTATCGTTTCGTAGTTTTAAAAAAATAACTATACCTAAAGGAGAAATGTTTATGTCTAACTATCGCTTTGAAACATTGCAAATACACGCTGGTCAAGAAGATGTCGATCCAACCACCAAGTCACGCGCAGTACCTATTTATCAAACTACTGCTTACGGCTTTGATGATGCAGATCACGCGGCTAGACTTTTTGCTTTACAAGAATTTGGCAACATTTATACCCGCATTATGAACCCTACCAATGACGTTCTAGAAAAACGAGTTGCTGCTTTAGAAGGCGGCGTAGCAGCTCTCGCTGTTGCATCTGGGCATGCTGCCGAATTTCTAGCGATTACTAACTTAGCGGATGCTGGTGACAACATTGTGTCATCTCCGAACCTTTATGGTGGCAGTTTAAACATGTTCAAAGTCACCCTGCCGCGTTTAGGTATTAAGGTTAAATTTACCTCCTCAAGAGATGACCCACAAGAATTTGCTGACCTTATAGATGACAAAACCAAAGCAGTTTATGTCGAGTCTATACCTAACCCGTCACTAGCCTTGCCAGATCTAGATGCAATAGCCAAAGTGGCACACGAAAAAGGTGTGGCGGTCATTGTAGACAGTACAACAGCCATGGGTGGCTATCTTTACAGACCCATTGATCATGGTGCAGATGTTGTCATTCACTCAGCCACCAAATGGATAAATGGTCATGGGACAGGCATAGGTGGCGTAATTGTAGATGCAGGAAGCTTTGACTTTAATAGCCCCCGCTACCCCGGTTTTAGTCAACCAAACCCTAGCTATCATGGTCTTGTAATCGGTGACGTGTTTGGTGTAAACGGCCCCTTCGGGAATATAGCTTTTGCCATACGTGCCAGAGTAGAAGGCTTACGTGACCTAGGCGCAGCTTTAGCACCCCAAAATGCCTTCTTATTTTTACAAGGCTTAGAAACCTTATCTTTGAGAGCAGATAGGCACATTGAAAATACAGAAAAGCTTGCCAACTGGCTCACTGAGCAAAGCAATGTAGTGGGTGTGCATCATCCTAGCTTAAAATCTAGCCCTTACTATGAAAGAGCAAAAGCCAATTACCCAAGAGGTGCAGGTAGCATCTTAACCTTTGAATTAGAAGGTGGCAGAGAAGCAGGTAAAGCCTTCTTAAATAACGTTATATTAGCCTCTCACTTAGTTAATTTAGGTGACACAAAAACGTCAGTCACGCACCCTGCCAGTACAACCCACTCCCAGTTAGACGAAGCAGGCTTAAAAGCAGCAGGAATTGGTTCAGGAACCGTGCGTGTCAGCGTGGGAACAGAGCATATAGACGACATTTTAGAAGACTTTGCTCAAGCCCTTGAAAAAGCAAAACAACCTGCAGCTGCCTAAACGCCATGCAGCAAACAGCGCTTCTTATCATTGACGTACAAAAAGCGATTGATCACCCTAGCTGGGGGCGCAGAAATAATCCAGACGCTGAAAAGAACATTCAGCGTCACCTTCAACACTATCGAAAGCATCAGCTTGAGCTTATTCATGTGCAGCATCTGTCGACAGATGCTCAATCAACCTACCGACCTAATCAAGAGGGCTGCGACTTCAAAGAAGAAGTACAACCCTTAGGGGGCGAAAAAATAATCCAAAAAAGCGTTCAAAATGCCTTTATTAATACAGACTTAGAAGCTTATTTAAAAGCCAAAGGGCTTAATGAACTATTAATAACTGGCGTTATAACCAATAACTCCGTAGAAGCAAGCGCACGCATGGCCAGTAATCTAGGGTTTAAAACCAGTGTAATTGAAGATGCCACTGCAACCTTTGATAAGCAAGACCTAAGAGGACGCTGGCACACAGCAGAAACCGTACATGCGCTATCCTTAGCAAATCTCAAAGACGAATACGCCGATGTAAGAAGTACCCAAGACATACTCGAGCGTAATTCTTAGAAAGTAAGTTATGCCTGAATTAGATTTTGAAACCTTACAACTTCATGCGGGTCAGGAACAAGCTGATCCTTTAACCAAAGCAAGGGCTGTGCCTATTTATGCTACGAGTAGCTACACCTTTGAAAGTGCCGAGTATGCCGCGGATGTGTTTTCTGGTAAACAACAAGGTAATCAGTATGGCCGTATGCATAACCCGACCGTGGATGCTTTTGTTAACAGACTCGTTGCTTTAGAAAAAGGTAAAGCAGGTGTGGGTCTTAGTTCAGGTCAAGCGGCAACAACGGCAACCCTTTTTGCCCTTGCTCTGCCAGGTACAAACTTTGTCGTGTCTAAAGAACTATTTGGCGGTACCTTTTCGGTTTCTCGGAAACTCTTAGAACCTTGGGGTTGCGACTTTATAGCGGTTGAGCCCAACGCGCAAGCTATTTCAGAAGCCATCAATGACCAAACGGTAGGTGTTTTGGTTGAGTCTATTGCGAACCCAAGCTGCTCAGTACCAAATATAAAAGCGATAGCTGACGCATCACATACAAAAGGTGTGCCGTTGGTGGTTGACAACACTTGGGGTTGCGGAGGTTACCTTTGTCAACCTATTAGCTTAGGGGCTGATATTGTTACGCACTCTGCTACCAAATGGATTGGTGGACATGGCACTTTTATAGGGGGCGCAGTAATTGATGCAGGAAGTTTTGACTGGACAAATGGGCGCTATCCTGCCTTTACCAAACAAGATGCTCGTGGCAAAACCTATCTTGATAAAGGGGGAGACACAGCTTTTGCCAGCAGAGCTTACGATTTAGGACTCTTTACCATGGGCATGACCCTGTCACCACACGCAGCTTTTCAGGCCCTTCAAGGTTTAGAAACGCTAAATTTACGAGTGCAACGCTCTTGTGATAGTGCCCTAGCTTTAGCCCAATGGCTCGAATTGCACCCAGCAATAAAAAAAGTAATTTACCCCGGACTCGAGTCTCACCCATCACATGAGGTTGCGAAGCGCACCTTGCAAAATGGCTTTGGTGCAGTTATTAGTTTTGAAACCAATGACTTAGAAACCACGCAAGCCTTTTTAGATAACGTGAAGATAGCTTCTCACTTAGCGAACATTGGTGATGCCAAAACTGTTGTCATAAACCCTTGGACAACAACCCACGCTGGCTTAAGTGAAGAGGCACGCTACGCCGCCAAAGTAAGCCCAGAACTCATTCGTTTAAGCGTAGGTTTAGAAAGCCTAAAAGACTTAAAAGAAGACTTCGCACAAGCCCTAACCAGCATAAAAGTTAGTTAAACCCATGTTAAGCCGCACACTTGTACACGAGTCTTGGGGTGACCATGCTGCCCTTATTGCAAGAACCCAAGCAGATAGTGCTGGCTCTGTTGGTAAAGTCAAGCCTCAATCGCTCACCATAGCAACAGCAGAAAACCCATTAAAGCTGCACTACGGTGAAACACTCGAGCCTGTTACGATTGCTTATGAAACGTACGGTGAGCTTAACGCCAAAGGTGATAATGCCATTTTGATTTGCCACGCGCTAACAGGTTCAGCGCACGCCGCAGGGCTCTATGAAGATGAAAGTGTACCGGGCTGGTGGGACCCACTCATAGGACCCAAAAAACCCATAGATAGCAACAAATACTTTGTTATTTGCAGCAATGTCTTAGGGGGCTGCTACGGCAGTACTGGCCCCTCAAGCCTCAACCCAAAAAGTAAAGAAGCCTACCGACTCAGCTTTCCACGCTACACCATAAGAGACATGGTTACAGCTCAAAAACGACTCGCCGAACAGCTAGGTGTAAGCTCGTTTGCTTCTGTTATTGGCGGCAGCATGGGCGGCATGCAAGTACTCGAGTGGCCCCTCATGTATCCTGAAATGGTGCGTTCAATCATCCCCATAGCCATTGGTGCACAGCACTCAGCATGGGCTATAGGGCTGGGTGAAGTTGCACGTCGCGCCATAAGCAGCGACCCTAACTGGAATAACGGTAACTACCCCAGTGACAAGCAACCCGAAACCGGTTTAGGCTTAGCTCGAGCTGTTGCCATGCTAAGTTACCGCAGTTTTGACTCACTTGAAGCCAAATTTGGGCGACAACGCGCCAACAAAACCAAAGACCTACTCGGGGTTAGTTTTGAAATAGAAAGATACCTAGAATACCAAGGCGTCAAACTTGTTCAAAGATTCGACGCAAACACCTACATATATATAACCAAAGCCATGGATGACCATGACATAACCGAAGGGCGCGGCAGGCTTTCAAAAGTATTAAAACAAATCACCCAACCCACACTGGTTATGGGCATAAGTAGTGACGTACTCTACCCAGAAACCGAACAAAAACGACTCATGGAATACTTGCCAAATGCCAGCTACGCACGCATAAACTCACCCCACGGCCACGATGCCTTCTTAATTGAATTTCCACAAATAGCCGTAAGATTAAGACGCTTCTTAGAAACCCTATAAAATGCCCAAAATCGTCCCAATTTATAGCGAAAATGCAACGTATCAACAAATTGAAACCTTAAAACACAACCGCAACAAACGCCTCAAACAACAAGCCTTCCTGATAGAAGGCGTACGCCACATCAACCAAGCTAGAAGCTACAACTGGACCATAAAAGGCTACCTCTACAGCAAAGACAAAACATTATCAAGCTGGGCGCAAGATATTCTCAACTCGAGTACCGCAGAAACCCACTACCAACTCCCACTTGCTTTACTAGAAAAACTAAGCAACAAAAATGAAACCCCAGAACTCATCGCCATGCTTGAAATGCCCAGCAATGATATAAACCGAATAAAGCTTTCAGCCATACCCCTCATAGTCATTATTGACCGCTCTTCAAACCCCGGCAATCTAGGCACCATTATTCGCTCCTGCGACGCACTAGGTGTTGACGGCTTAATCATGACAGGGCACGCCGTAGACCTATACAGCCCAGAAACCATAGCCGCAACCACAGGCTCGTTCTTCTCACTACCCACCCTAAGACTCGAGTCCCACAAACAAGTACAAGAGATACTCGAATCTATACGCGCAGACTATGGTGACTTGCAGATAGTTGCTACAAGCGCGCAAGCTAAAGAACAGATTCAAAGCTGTAACTTCTGGCGACCTACAGTTTTACTAATAGGCAATGAAACAGACGGACTAAGCAGAGCTTATGAAGAAATGGCAGATACCTTAGTTGGCATAGCCATGCAAGGTTCAGCCAGCTCACTTAACGTAGCTTGCGCCACTTCAATATTGCTTTATGAGGTGGGTCGGCAACGCAACTCTGTTTAATAGTTTGTAGACGAATTAAGCAACGTAGGATTTACATTTTGTTATGTGGTAAAAGACGTGGCAACTCTAGCATGTTAGTAAAAACAGTTACAGAGTCAAGAGCAGGGTTTAAAGCATTGTGCGGGTCATAAAGAAAGGCTTTCACTCCTGCACGTTTAGCAGCTTCTATACCCACAAGGCTATCTTCAACAACAGCACAATGTTCAGGTAAAACATTCATTTTATTGGCTGCATGAAGAAATAA
>CAYGTA010000215.1:0-8208 GCA_964352605.1 uncultured bacterium
CCTAAGCGGACTTGGTATTGGATTCAACGGTCCAAGACCGCGTTTAGTTCCTTAAGGAACTAAACGAAAATGGTATTACTTCTCTAGGTCTGACTTATAGAGTCTTACGATAGTTACAATTCAACTTAGTATGAGACTTTATCTATTCCTAAATGCTGATGCACAAGTAATGCATCGTGATGCTTTTTGCTAAAGCTATTGAAACAACGGGTTTGCCTGTACATTAGATTCATGGTGTTTATGGGCTAGGAGAAAGGGTGGCTTATGTTTGAAGGTTTTTCTAAAACAACAGCGCAACTGCAAGATATTCAAATTCATTATGTCATGGGGGGTAGCGGGCCTCCCCTGCTGCTTCTGCATGGCTACCCGCAATCACATGTCATGTGGCATAAGGTTGCACCTCGTTTGGCTGAGCATTTTACGGTGGTTGCAAGTGACTTACGCGGCTACGGGGATAGTGCTAAGCCAAAAACAACTGCTGATCATGCAGTTTACTCAAAACGTGCTACCGCTAAAGACCAAGTGGAACTTATGGCTAGCTTAGGCTTTGAAAGTTTCTCGGTAGCTGGCCATGATCGTGGTGGGCGGGTTGCTCACCGTATGTCGTTAGATCATCCTGATAAGGTAGAGCGTTTGGCTGTTTTAGATATTGCACCAACTTACAGCATGTACGCAAGCACCGATTTTAATTTTGCACTTTCTTATTATCATTGGTTTTTCTTGATTCAGCCTTACCCGCTGCCTGAAACCATGATTGGAGCTGACCCTGAGTTTTATTTGCGTAAAAAGTTTGGTCAGTGGGGTCGAGATGAGACTGCTTTTCCTGAAGAAGTCATGCAAGAGTATTTGCGTTGTTTTAAAGAAGAAACCATTCATGCAAGCTGCGAAGATTACAGGGCAAGCGCCACCATAGATATGGCGCACGACAAGGCAGATATTGATGCAGGAACAGGCATTCTTTGCCCTATTTTGGCGTTATGGGGTGAAAAAGGCTATGTTGGTAATAAGTATGATGTGCTGGCAGAATGGCGTAAATGGGCTACTGAAGTTAGTGGTTTTGGTGTACCAAGTGGGCATTACTTGCCCGAAGAAGCTCCAACTGAAACCACAACGGCTTTACTGAATTTTTTTAAAGAGTAAAAGCATTTCAAATAAGCTAAAGCATGATTTTATTCAACGGAATCATGCTTTATTTTTACCCACAAGCGCATTCCCAATAAGCAAAATAAGTTACTTTAGATTAACTCAATCATTTACTAGCAAGATGCTCCCCAACTCTTAACGCTTGCGCTGCAATGGTGAGTGCAGGGTTTAAAGC
This sequence comes from uncultured bacterium, assembly GCA_964352605.1. GTDB lineage: Bacteria > Deinococcota > Deinococci > Deinococcales > Trueperaceae > JAHEBB01. The sequence continues at coordinate 1,319 of CAYGTA010000215.1, forward strand.
AGTTGATGAAGGAAAAAAGGCTGCGTCCATAACGTATAGGTTATCTAACTCCCATGTTTTGCAGTAGGCATCTAGCACGCTTGTTTCAGGGTCAGTACCAAAACGCATGGTGCCACACTGATGCGAATTGGTTTCTATCGGCATGAGTTCTGTCACCATATCTTCAAAGCCTATAGCGCGCAGCATTTCTTGAGCATGCTGCATGAGCTTATTATGACTACCTAAACCCACAAATTCACGTCTTACTCTTATGCTGCCATCTGAGCCTAGAAGCACCCGATTATTAGGGTCAGGTAGGTCTTCACTCATCACCCAAATATCTGCACTTCGTTTCGCCATAGCTTCACTCTCTTGCTGTGATAAGTGAGGCTTGCCATTTCGAATGTAACCTGCAGCTTGCAATTTGCCCATAACTTGTAAATTACCCATAGGGTGCTTATAGCTATCTGACCCAAAGTAAAAATCATTGAGTGCTAGTGACTTTTGAAAGACATCCCTATTGTACTCCGTTGGGTCAATAGCAATAAGGGTCGAGTTAATATGCGCCATGTAGTTACGCCCCACCTGATCTGAACCGTTAGCCAGACCTTTCGGATGTTTATTATTAGCTGAGCGCAGTAGCAACGCCACCGAATTTGTTGCACCACAAGCCACCACAACCGTATCTGCAAAAAGCGTTTTAAGTTCCCCCTCATGCTCAACCTCAACACCCACAACCCGTTTAGCACTCGAGTCTGTAACTAGTTTTCTAACAAAGGTTTTGGTTTGCAGGTCAACATTTGGGCTTCTTAGTGCGGGTCTTACGACGCAAGACTCCGCGTCTCCTTTGGCGAGTAATTTACAAGGAAAGCCGTCGCAGGTTCCGCAACGAATGCATTTACCCCCTTCTCGTAAATCAACACCCACAGGAATTGAGAACGGAGCGTAGCCTGCTGCTTTCAGTCGGTCACTTAAACTCTGCTGGTAAGGCTCGAGTGTTATGGCTGGGTAAGGAAAGTCTGTACTTCGCCATGGTTCTGTGGGGTCTTGTCTTTGGCTGCCGTGTACAAGGTAGAGTTTTTCGGCTTGAGCGTAGTAGGGTTCTAAGTCTGCGTAGCTTATGGGCCATGCGGGTGATAGGCCTTCTGGATGTTCGGTTGCTTCAAAGTCTTGTTCTCTAAAGCGCGGGAAGGCTGCGCCGTACATTTTGCTGTTTCCGCCTACAAAGTAGTAAGTTCCGGGTTGAAAGGCTCTGCCGCTAGCATCATCAAACCATTGTTCTTTGGCTTGGTAGCGTTTTTGACCAATGACCGCGTCAGCTTGCCAGTTTTCTTCTTCTTGAGGTAAAAAGTCTCCTCGCTCGAGCATGAGTATTTTGGCGCCTGAGTCTTTGAGTGCATAAGCGAGCGTGCCGCCCCCTATGCCTGTACCTATAATTATTATGTCGTAGTTTTTCATTGTTCTGCTTGTACCCTTCTGGCATACGGTTATGGTAAGTGCGCATTGAGCTTGTCTTAACGCTATTCTTTCATTTAAACCCTTAAAGCTTCTTAGCAAGCCTTTATGTTCTTATTGATAAATGCATTATAACGCTTGTGATAAAGCTCGTTATGCTGCTTATGCTTAAGTTAATCTATAGTGCGTTTGAACTAGGGTTGAGTTACTTTTTCCTTACTCATAGCTCTCAGGTTTGTTTGCAAAATGATGAGCACCTAGTTTCATTCCTCTTAGCTTAATTTCTAACGAGCCGCAATGACGTTTTTTTAGCCAAAAAATAACACCCAGCCTGTTTGCAAACCAAATCTAAATACTATTTGTTTATTTTGAAGCTATGTTCTTAGAAGGATTAAACGCTAAAGTAGACAAGATGATTTCTATTTTGGTGGTTGAAGATGAACTAAGTCTTGCGCAAACCATAGAGTTATATTTGCGTAACGAAGGCTATCAGACAGAACGCGCAGCAGATGGCGTGCGAGCCTTAGAATTATGGCGCGCCGTAAAACCTGATCTTATTATTTTAGATGTAGGCTTACCCAAACTAGATGGCTTAGAAGTCTTAAAGCGCATTCGAAGTGAATCAAATGTACCTGTTATTATGCTGACAGCTCGAGCTGAAGAATTAGATGAACTTTTAGGACTGGGCTTAGGGGCAGATGACTACATTGTAAAACCTGCCAGTGCTCGCAAGCTTATGGCTCGAGTTAAAACGGTGTTAAAGCGTAGTCAGACTGAAGTGCAGCAAGAAGTCTTACGCTTAGATAGTATTGAGTTAGATAGTTACAGTATGCAGGTTAAGGTTTCAGGTAAGCATCTTTTACTAACCCCTACTGAATTTCGTTTGTTGCATCATCTTATGCTCACGCCAAATCGGGCTATTGAGCGTCTTGAGTTACTTGAGGTGTCTATGCCTGAAAGTGACGCTCTGGAGCGTGCCGTTGATATTCATATGACTAATTTAAGACGTAAGCTTAAAGATGCTGGTGCTAACGATGTTATTCAGACCGTAAGGGGTATTGGCTACCGCATTGAGGCTTAAATGAATCGTTTGTTTACTCGCATTATTCTGGCCATGCTGATTATCAGTTTTGTTTCTTTAGCTATTGTGCCTATTGCTCAAAGTATTGCCTTAAGGCGTGCATCTGAAAACTTTGAAACCGAATTTAGGGCGCTTATTAATGACCGAACTCAACCCTCACCTTGGTTTAGACAAAAAAATCCGGCGAGAAACAGATCATTAGATGATGATATAAAGCCTTATGAGGATCTTGCTACAAACCCTAAACCACTGAACCCAAGGCGAACTAACCCTACAGCTGATACAGATTTGCTTGCTGCAACAACAGTAGAAAACCTGAATGTACGCCTTTTTGATTACTTAAGTAGTTACCGTAGCGCCCAACGTCGTGGCGTTGTCTTTGGCGTAAGCATTGCTTTACTGGGCTGCATTTTGCTGAGTTTATGGTTAGCCAGAAGTCTAGCCAGACCCCTAGAAGCTGTGTCATTTGCAGCAGCTAACATTGCGCAAGGGAAACTCAACACTCGAGTATCTTTGCGTAATGAAGCGCGTCAGCCTTTAGAAACGCAAGCTTTAGCGCATAATTTTAATACCATGGCGGGTCACTTGGAAGCTGCTGAGGGGCAACGAAAAGCCATGATTGCAGATATTGCTCATGAACTTAGAAATCCTATTGCAAGTATGCAATTTAGACTAGACGCCTTGTCTGACGGTTTACTCGAGTTTAATCAAAATGAGGCTGAGCAGTTAAACCTGCAAATTAGTTTGTTAGCTAGACTGATAGAGGATTTACGAACCTTATCTTTGGCTGACGCGGGGCAGTTGTCGCTTAACTTAGAGCGCTCTGAACTTAGTGCTGCCCTAAAGCAAAGTGTGAGCACACATGAAGAAAAAGCTAAAAACACAGGCGTGACACTCGAGCTTCAAACAGCAACTGAGCTTTATGTCAATTTAGATAAGCAGCGTTTTAGTCAAATTATTAATAATTTGCTTGATAATGCTTTAAAGGTTTTAGATGCAGGGAGCAGCATTAGCGTAGAGCTTTTTAACGAGGGTGATAAGGCAGTTATTTTGGTGGCAGATGATGGCCCTGGTATTGATAATCTTGAAACTATTTTTGAGCGCTTTGTAAGTGGTGAGCGTCGTGATGTGCAGACAAGTAGCGGCTTGGGTTTGTCTATTGTAAAAACGCTTGTTGAGCTGCATGGTGGCAACATAAGTGCTAGCAATAAGACTCAGGGTGCTGAATTTAAGCTAAGCTTTCCTCTTGTACCTTAGGCAAAAACGTTTTCTTGTCTTTCTTCAAAAAATCTTGCTTCTGCCACGTGTGGCATGAGGGGCTTGGCAATAAAGTAACCTTGTCCGTGACTTGTGCCCATAGAGGCTAAGGTTTCAAGTTGATACTGCGTTTCTATGCCTTCAGCAACAACATCTAAATTAAGGCCTTTGGCTAATGCCAAAATGGTTTTAATAATTTCAATATCTTGCCTGCCACCCTCCATGCGCTGCACAAAAGAGCGATCTATTTTTAAAGAATCAAGCGGTAATTTATGCAAATAACTTAACGATGAGTAGCCTGTACCAAAGTCATCAATTTGTATTTTGAAGCCTTCTGAGCGCAATCTTGCAAGTGCCGCTGCACCTGCATCTGCTTTGGTCATCATGGCGCCCTCAGTGACCTCTAACTTAATGCTTTCCGGTGCTACATTTTGGGCACGTACCAAAGCTGCAATTTTACCAGCAGCCCCGTCAAGCATAAGTTGACGGCTTGATAAGTTAATGCTCATAAAGACATCTTTAGCTTTCTGAAATTGCTTTTGCCAGACCAACGTTTGGCGGCAAGCTTCCGTTACAACCCATTCATCTACTCGCAAAATAAGATCTGTCTCTTCAGCAATAGGAATAAATTTATCTGGTGTTATAAACCCCAGTTCAGGATGCTTCCAACGTAGTAAAGCTTCAAACCCAGCAAGCGTGCGGGTACGTAAATCATGAATTGGTTGATACACAAGGCTTAACTGATTTTCATCAATCGCGGTTCTTAAGTCAGCCTCTAAACTTAAGCGCTCAATAAACCCCTGATACATAGATGAGTTAAACACCGTGAAACTCGAGCCGCCTGCACGTTTAGCAGAGTGCATGGCTACATCTGCATTTCTAAGAATATCTTCAGCTGTTTTGGTACTGGCATTTACAAAGGCCATACCAATACTGGCAGTTGAGTAGATATCTAGATTTTCGAGTTTAAAGGCTTTGCTTAGTACCGCGTTTATTCGCTCTACAATTGCTTTGGCTGCTCTTGGGTTTGTTAAATTATTTAGCAGTACAGCAAATTCGTCACCAGATAATCTAGCAACAATGTCACCTTCGTTTACACAGGTTTTTAGTCGCTCAGAGAATTCTTTTAGTAAAGCGTCGCCCACCAAATGTCCTAAACTGTCATTGGTTATTTTAAAACGGTCTAAATCTAAGTAAAGCACAGCTGCATTAAGCTGCCCGCCTTCCTCTTTAGCTAACAAGGCTTCTAAATGACGAATAAACAAAGCTCTATTAGGTAAGCCTGTAAGGGCATCGTGCACAGCTGAATGCTCTAACTGAGCCTGCATTTCTTTAGTTTGGGTTATGTCTCTAGCTGATGAAACAATATAGCCACTGTCATCCGTTTCAGATTTAAGCCACTGCATAGAAGCTTCTAAGTAAATAATTTTGCCCTCTTTGGTTTTAAATGCGTATTCTGTTAAAGGCAAGGTATTTTGACTAAGCACTTCTAACTGCATGGTCATAAAAGCTTGATCTTCAGCTATTAAGTAGTCCTGTAAAGGCTTACCTAAAAGCTCAGCAGGTTCATAGCCCGTAATGCGTTTACTAGAAGGACTTACGTAAAGAAAGCGGCCTTCTTGATCATGAAAGCTAATCAGGTCAGAGCTGTACTCAGCAAAAAGCCTAAAACGCTTTTCAGTTTGCAAACTCTTCTTAAAAAGCTGACTTCTTTCAATAGCAATGCTAAGTTGCTTGCGTATGGCAAGAATGAGATTAAAATCTTCTTGACTAAATAAGCCTTGTGTACTCTCTAAACTCAAAACCCCAATAATAGTCTTTTTATGGACTAAGGGTACAGCAATTTCAGATAGCACCGTTTCTACTAAGGTTTTACCCCCTTGGCTTTTATCCATAAGTAAAACAGGTCCAAGTGACTTCACAGCTTGCCTTACAGAACTATTGGGAACTACTTTCTTAGCCTTAGAAATAGGTTTACCAGCAGCGCAATTAAACACTAGCACTCCAGAATCTAAGTCATAAAAACTAACGTAACTAGCCTTAAACACATCCGCAATAGCATTAACTGCCAAAGGCATAAGATGATTAAAATCAAGCTCCGTTGCCAAAGAAGAACGAACCCGCTCGAGTAAATCTAGCTCTCTTATTTTTTGCTGGCTTTGCTCGTACATACGCCTGTGCTGCATAAGGATTGTAAATTGCTCTAGCAAACGCTCGAGTCTGGCTTGTTCATTTTGACTTAGGGGTGCTTTTTTAGGTCTATCTATAATTAGAACTGCTCTAAGTTCTAGGTCTACAAAGATGGCTTTGGTTTCACTATTTAGGGTTTTGCTTAGACAGTTTTGGCGGTCAATAAGGAGCTTTTGGGCATTGACGGTGAGCTTTCCTAAGCCACCTTGCTCATTTAGTGAGAACTGATCTTTGTTGACTAGTTCAGCTTCATTGCCTCTATAGTTTTCTAGGTTTTTGCGACAGCTTTTGCTTAAGCCTAAATGTGCAACGTAGCGATAGCTGTCTTTTGTTTTAACAACTAGGCTAGCGGTTTTAATTTCAGACAGTAGACTGAGGCCTTGTTCAAAAAGCTGCTCGTACCATGTTTCTGAATTAACTTTTGCTAAGAATTCGTTGCTTAAGCTAAGAAGTGCTTTTTCAAACGCCAAATCATCAGGCACAAGCATCTAAGGCACTCCTATTCTGAAAGCCTTTACAAAGCCCAACTACAATCCTTAAAGCATGAAGCTTTAGGGGGAGTAAAGCACCTAAACAAGTAGTAATTAAGCAAAGAATAATGTAACTATCTTTACTGTTCATACTCTGACGAATGTCCACCTGAAACAAACCCATAACTCCTAAAGGTAAGTCGCCAGTTGATAAGGTAGGTGTTAAGGTTTGGCGCTTAAACTTAAGGTAGCATAGCCACTCTTACACCTTTATGACTGAAGTAAAAGTTGAATGTTGACATGCCTTTTCAAAGAAGATATAGCAGTTTTCAAGTTAAACACTACATCGACTTAGCCCATCCGTTTTTACTCAGCTAGTTCGGCATTTAAAACTAGCTAAGCGTTTTATACTAAACTGATTTAATCGTGTCATAAGACTGAGTGAGTCAGAGCGTAGT
>CAYGTA010000216.1:0-8110 GCA_964352605.1 uncultured bacterium
CGAAGGGCTTCTATGGGGCTTAGGTTTGCAGCTCGGCTGGCTGGCCATACGCCAAAAACAATGCCCGTAATAACACTCACAGCTAACGCTAGTACAATAACTAAGGGGTTAATGATGACTCTATCTAGAAAAGGAACAGCCGCAACTATTCCGTAAAGGGTAGCAACAGCAAGAATTACACCTAAAATGCCACCTATGCTTGTGAGCACCACAGCCTCAATAAGAAATTGGGTCAATATGGTACTTTTCTTTGCCCCTAGTGCTTTGCGTAAACCAATTTCTCTGGTGCGCTCAGTTACAGATACCAGCATGATATTCAAAATACCTATACCTCCCACCAATAAACTAATAGCGCCAATGCCACCTAGTACTGACTGTAAAATGACAGTAATGGTTTGAAAGACTTGCAAAGGACCCTCTACAGATTGAAATTGATAGGTATCTTCAGCACGTCTTCTGTCCATTATGGAACTAACCTGCTCACGTAAACTCTGCAAATCACTACCTAATTCTGAAGTTAGAACAAAGGAGTAATGCCTGCCTTTGGTACCTACATCAAAATAACTATGGTAAAGACTTAAAGGCATATCTCCATCTGCGGCATTTATAAATCCACCCAGTGCACCACCCACACGCTCTTTAATACCAATAACCGTAAGTAGCACTCGCCTATTGCCATCTATCACCATAATTTCTTTACCAATAGCATCTTCACCCTGCTTAAAAAGATCCTCTTCGGCATCTTTAGAAAGCACAATGACAGCTGCACCACTCAAGTACTCACGTTCAGTGAAATAACGCCCACGCTCGAGTTTTATTGATGCATCAGCAGCTAATGTGTTGGGGCTTTTGCCTAGTATTTCAAGGTTTATGCGTTCGTTTTTGTAAGCTGCTTCTACATTTTCTCCGCGTTGTTTTAAGACTTCTAAGGGTAAACGGTTTAGTACATCAGCATCTTCATCGTAAAAAAGGTCTGCTTCAGGGTTGTCAAGGTCAGCTTGTATAAATAAAGATTGAGAGCCTAAATCTTGTAACTGATTTACTATGCCTGCTGTCGCAATTTCACCCATACTGACAGTGGTGGTAACTGCAAATACACCAATAATTACACCTAAAAGTGTTAAGGCAGAACGCAAACGGTTTCCTACCAACGCGTCTAAGGCAGAGCGAATGTTTTCTAGTAGCATGAGGCAAGACCTCTCGACGGGAAAGTGCAAAGTGCAAGGTAGAAAGCGTGGTCTCTTAGTTCTTGCTTCTTAGTTCTTGCTTCTTGATTTTCTATATTACTCATAACGAAGCGCCTCTATGGGGCTTAAGTTTGCCGCACGACTGGCTGGCCAAACCCCAAAAATAATACCTGTAGCCACACTAACGCCAAACGCCATAAGAATAACCAAAGGATTAATAATGACTTGATCTATAAAAGGAACAATAGCCACAATGCCGTAAAGACTAGCAATGGCAAGAACAACACCAATAATGCCACCAATAAAGGTTAGCACCACCGCTTCAATCAGGAATTGCTGCAAGATGGTGCCTTTTTTTGCCCCTAGTGCTTTACGCAAACCAATCTCTCGGGTGCGCTCAGTTACAGAAACCAGCATAATATTCAAAATACCAATGCCCCCTACTAGTAAACTAATAGCCCCTATGCCACCAAGGACCGATTGCAGGATGCGGGTAACAACTGTAAAGGTGTCAAGGATGCCAGCAATGGTATTTATTTCGTAGGTATCTGCACCTCTACGCCTATCTAAAATAGCTTTTATTTGCACAACAATATCATCTACATTTCGGTCTAAATCAACCGTCATAGGGATAAACTCATACTCGTTACGTGTAGAGGATGGCACGTTCACATAAAAGGCATTCAGCGGAATGCGCCCTGTAAGGTTATCTCCAAATGAAAATAAACCTTCTTCACGCTGCTGCACACCAATCACAGTATAGACATTACGCGAACCAAAAATCGTCACAACAACCTCTTTACCAACTGCTTCCTCTTCATCAAAAAGTTCCGTCGCAGCATCCTCAGATAAAATCATGACAGGAGAAGCTCGAGTGTCATCTTCTTGGCTAAAGAGTCGCCCTGAGATGAGTTTGGTGTTGTCTAGTACCAGCGATTCGGCGCTCTCTCCACTTAAGGTGAAGCTAGCTTCTTTGTCTTTGTAACGCACACTGCCAAAGGATTGTTGTATTTTTTGAATACCGATAGGTAAGCGGGAAAGAGCGTCTAGATCATCTTCGCTAAAGCTTTCTGCTTGAGGATTGTCTTGTGCAGGAAACAATATAATGCGTTGTGAGCCAAAATCTTCTAGCTCCCCTGTTATGCCAGCGGTAGCAATAGCGCCCATGCTAATGGTTGTTGTTACAGCAAAGACACCAATAACCACACCCAGTAGCGTGAGTACCGAGCGCAAACGATTCCCAAACAAAGCGCTTAAAGCAGTGCTGATGTTTTCAAGAAACATGGCGAATCCTACTTGGATTTAAGCAGAAGATTAAATGAGCAAGGTAAACACATGCTTGCTTTTTCTGTTTTACTTTTTGCATCACGGAATATCCCCAGTGAACGTAGCTAGGGTTCGGTTTTCTACAATTTCTACACGTTCTACTTCGCCATCTCTAACACGAATAATTTGCTCACAATGCGCAGCTACTTCTTCTTCATGCGTAACCATAAGAATGGTACGGCCTTCTTCATGAAGTTCTTGAAACAAACCTAGAATTTCGTTGCCTGTTTTGCTATCTAGGTTTCCTGTAGGTTCATCTGCTAGCAAAATATCAGGGTCGGTTGCGAGTGCTCTGGCTATGGCAACTCGTTGTTTTTGCCCACCTGAAAGCTGATTAGGTCGGTGATCCATACGGTCAGCTAAGCCCACGCGCTCTAAGGCACTTTGGGCTGCTTGTTTACGTTCTTTAGGTGAACTGCCTCTATACATAAGAGGCAATGCAACATTTTGCAACGCGTCAGCTCTAGGTAGCAAGTTATAAGCTTGAAAAATAAAGCCAATACGCTTGTTTCTTATGGCGCTCAGTTCATCTTCAGTTAATTCACTGACCTCTTGACCTGCAAGCTTATAACTACCCTCGGTAGGTGTGTCTAGGCAACCAAGTATTTGAAGTAAGGTTGATTTACCACTACCACTCGGTCCCATAATGGCTGCGTACTGACCATGCTGCACAGTCAAGTCAAGCCCTCTTAAAGCATGAACTTTAAGCCCCCCCTCGAGTGTATATATTTTTTTAATTCCACTCGCTTCAATTACGTTGTCTTTATTAGCCATGCTATCTTTCACTTCTTTTTAAATAAGAAAAAAAGTTAAGCCCAAGAAACAAACTTCTTCCTTCTTTATTCTTCCTTTTTTCTTCTAGTCTTTTCTTCATTCTTCATCTTCTAGCGGGTCATAACTTACAGCGTCACCATCTTCAAGCTCATCTAAATTAATAACAGCAATCAGGTCATTCGCGCTTAAACTAGTACTACTTGCTGCCGCTATAGTTGCGTTTCTATCTAAAACCTCGATCACAGCTTTTTCAACTACGCCTTCACCCGCCTCATCTTCTATAACTTTAAAGACAAAACTTTCACCATTGTCTTCAGTAATAGCTTCTAAAGGCACAAGCAAAACATCATTTAAAGCATTTACGGTAACTCGAGCTGTGACGGTGTAACCAGGTCTAACAAAGCCGCTACTTATATCTTCAGCGTTACTAAAGTCGAGTTCGACTGCGAGTTGCGCTGCGTTACCATTTCTACTAGCTACGGTACTTACACGCCGCACACTAGCATCTAAGGTTTGGTTAGCATCGGCATCTGGCGTAATGCTGGCAACTTGCCCTTGGCTTAGTTCAGCAGCTCTATTTTCATCAAAATTAGCAGTCACAAAAAGACTCGAGCTGTCAACAAGTCTTAGAATATTGGCAGGCCCAACTTGGTCACCAAGTTCAAAACCAACATTGGTTACCGTGCCTGAAAAACTAGCAGTTAAAACAGTTTCACTGAGGCGTTCTTCTAAATTAGCTAAGTTCGTTTCTAACTGCGATATTTGTGCTTCGCCACTCGAGCGTTGTGCTGATATAAGTTGGTTAAAAGAAGCTGAGCGTGTTTCTACGCTTTCTAGATTGAGTCTACTTTGCTCTAAGCGGCGTTGCGCACTAGCTACCGCTTCTTGTGCATTATTAAGTTCGTTCTGAGAGGCCGCACCTGTATTAAAGAGTTGCTCTATGGTACTCAAGCTTCTTGAAGTGTCCGCTACGCTTTGCTCTGCGTTAGCTACGGCATCTTGCGCACTAGCGACACTACTTTGTATATCTAATCTATCTATTTGCTGTTGGGCGTTTAGCCTTTCAAGGTCGGCTTGAGCGGATTGCAAACTTGCGTTTAGCGAAGCCCTGTCTCGTGTTAGCGAAGCGCTATCTAACTCTGCTAAGACTTGTCCTTGCGTAACTTCGTCACCCTCTTGAACAAACAACTCGCTTACCGTACCTGCACTTTTAAAGCTGATATTACGCTCTAAAGCTGCTTCAACAATACCTGTACCAGATACTTCACGAACAAACTCACCCACCGTGATTTGCTCCACAAGGGTACGTTTGAACTCAGGGCCACCTCGACGACGCAGTACAGCAAAAACCGTTGCAGCTACGGCAATTAGTAATATAGCAATAACAATCCAGCGACCTACGCCCCCCTTAGGGCTTTTCATTAAGACCCTCCTTTAACCGCTAGCTCCAATTGACGAATGGTTGCCGCTAAAGCATGCTGTGCGCTCTCTAATTGCGCATTAGCAGAAAGAAGCGTTAATTTACTTTGCTCAAGCTCGAGTAAAGATATGCTACCTGCATCAAAGCGTACCTGTTGGGCGTTAAGGTCACTTTGCGAAGCACTAAGATTAGCCGTAGCACTTGCAACTCGACTTTGAGCTGCTGATACCGCGTTATAACTTTGTCTGAAACTTATATCTAAAGAACGACGTGTATCTGCCAAGCGTGTTTCAGCGTTACTAACGTTATCTCTAGCAGCGTCAACCGTACTACGTGAACTAAAAGCGTTATCAACCGCAGCAAGGTTAGCTTGCGCTAATTCAACACTTTGTTTAGCCCGAATGACATTGCTGTTAGCATCAAGATTAGCTAAAACTGTTTCTAAACTCGGCACTTCAGCTACCGGAATAGTGCTTGTTAACAACAAATTACTACTTAAGCCCACAAGGCTCGCTAAGTTGTCATAAGCAAGGGCTCTTGCTTGCGATGAATCTTGCGTATCACGTTGAGCACTCGCCAGCGCATTTTGAGCACGCTCTAAATCAAGCCGAGTTGCTGCACCCGCATTAAAGCGAATAGTGTTAGCTTCTAACTGTGTAGCCGTAATAGCCTCTTGCGCTTGGCTAAGTTGCAAACTCGTATCAGCCTCTTTAGCACTCGCATAAGCACTTGCTGCTTGCTGCTGCGCACTCAACGTAGCAGCCTCTAAACTAAGCGTAGCCAGTTCAACAGCCTGCTGAGCTTGTAATAAAGGAATACGCAAAGAAAGCGGATCTTGCTGCACACGACTCAAATCACGCGTCGCACTCTCCAAATCTACCCTAGCTGTAGCAACACTTGCATTATTAAGCGCCGCACGATTTAAGGCCTCTTCAAAACTAAGCTCAAAGGCAGCTTCTTGCGCAAACACACTAGAAAACATAAGAACCACTAAAAAACCAAAGACACGTTTCATTAAAATACCTCCAAAGGATTAACTGCGTAAGCCACTGCTAAACTCATATGCGCCAAACGCGCACTATTTTGCGCCCGAAAAACCGACAGTTCAGCTCGAGCTAAATCAAGCTCAGCTTGTTTTAAATCTAAATTAGTTATTAAGCCCGCATCTAAGCGTATCTGAGCCGTTACAAATGCATCTTGACGAACCAACCAACTTTGCTCAGCCAAAGCAAGCTGCACTTCACTACTTGTAGCTTGCGCTTCTTTAGTAGCAAGATCAAGCTTAGCCAACTCTAAACTCTGCTCTGCCCGCAACTCAGCCTGCTGCACATTAAGCTGCACCGCAGCCAAAGCATCCGCCACAGAAAAATCTAAAGGAATACTCGCCGAAAGACTCAAGCTAAAAGAACTCGAGCTTGCGCCTTCTAAAGGACTAGGGTTTGTTGCATCAAGGTCATAACTTAAAGATAAATTGGGTTGTAGAGCACTACTGTCAATCCTTGCACCCACATCAAAACGCCCATCTTCAGGGCTCAAGCCATAATTTAAAGAGAGTGACGCTGTTGGTAACGCCTGACGGAGTGCCGCAGGAATATTAAGTTCAGCATCTTGCACGCTCACACGAGCATTAACAACATCACTGCGCTGACTTAAAGCAGCCTCATTGGCAGGTCGCTTAGATACCGGCAGCGTACCTGATACATCTGTAACTGTTTCACCTAAACTAATGCTCAAAGCCATAAGCGACTGCTGAAACGACGCTTCCGCTAAACGTGCAGACTCAAGAGCCTGCAAAACAGCTAACTCAACCTGACGTTTCTGAGACTCATTTGCCGACCCAGAAGCAAGCAACATTGAAATACGCTGAAGCTCGAGTTCTGCTATCTCTAATGCTAGGCGTTCTACCTCAGCACTCTGTTTAGCTGCTAAAGCAGACTGAAAGCGTTCTGTTAGGTCGATAAAGGCAGCGTAGCGCTCATCTTTAAGGTTGCGTTCTGCTCGCTCTACATCCCACTGAGCGCGCTGCACCGTTTCTGCAAAAGGTCCCGCTGGAATAACGTTTAGACGACCAGACACGCTTATAGGCTGCCAGTCGCCATCGTCTAGACTTTGAGGTTCAGCTAAGCTAGCGGCGTTTAATTCACCCCAAGTCTGCGAATACCCAAGGCTAGCTTCACCTTGAAATAAAGAGCTATTTACAGCTAGCTGCTTTTGGGCTTGCTCTAAAGCTAATTCAGCCAAGGTAACTTGCGGTGTGTTTTGCACTTTGTCAGCTAAGTCAGCAAAGCTAAGTGTTTGTGCTAAAGAACCCGTGTAGCTAAATAAAATAACTATACTTATAATCCGGAAAATACGATCAACCCCTTAGGCTGTAGCTGCCAGTAGAACAGGAAGAATTAAAAAGGCCAGTGCAAAAATACCTACCAGAACAGTAGATCTAATCGCTTTCGCTTGGCTACTTACAGCATTAACCCCTAAGTAAACAAGTAATAGCTGCCAAGCGACCCCTAGATAACTCAAGATTTGAGAACTGCGCCCAAACAAGCTTGACTGTACTTCTTGCTGTAATTGTGCATTAGCTGCTCGAAAGGCATCTGCGTCAGCCGGGCTAGCGGTAATGGCTGTAACGTCAACAGGAAACAAAGCAGCAAGCACAATAAGTAGCGTCAAAATAATCATTTGTGGCGCGCTTGCATAAGCAGCAATTGCCCAAGGGTTTGCGTCCATGCCAGCTGTCATACGAATCAGTAAGCCATAGATAAGCCAGGCTAAAAACGTAAAAACAACCCCGATAATAGGTGCACTAATTAAGGTTATTTGACCTATAAACAAGTCAGCAGGAAAGGCATCTGCTGTAGGTAAAGAACTCAAATAAGCTACAATTGCTGTTAAGACCGACACGATTAAAATGACTAAAAAGGCAAGCGAAACGAGTTTTGGTTCCTCTTCAAAGCGCCCAAAAAGCTGCTTTGGTTTAGTAATCGCTTGCAGTATTCCCTCAAACATAAATCCCTCCATGAATCTAGTGTTTAGTTTAAAGTTGCTATGAATAGCTTAAACAGTGCCAGATGTCATACATGCTTCAAAGCATAAAAAGCAATTCACTCCCTGTCCTCAGTCAAAAGCATGAGCTATAGCTTGGCATGACTTGGCCAAAATAAAAACAGTGAAGCTTACCCTAGCTATGTTTATGGTTTGTTTGTGAATATAATCGCATTTCCAGAAAAGGTTTCACCAAAAAGGCTTTTGACTTTGGCTCCTTTATTAAGGGAGCTGTCCCTTTGGGACTGTTCCGACCAAAACTAGAAGCTCTTAAGGAATTAAGAGTGAGTACGAAAATTTAATGGTGCAATAGTTATACTAAACTGATTTAATCGTGTCATAAGACTGAGTGAGTCAGAGC
>CAYGTA010000217.1:0-8102 GCA_964352605.1 uncultured bacterium
CTTCATCTACCCAATCTTGCTTAAACTCATTCCAGTCAGGTACGCTTAACTCTGCAATCCAGTTAATAACAGCATTACTACCTTTATGTTCAATAGGATAAGTCACGAACTTCTGACTTCTATTGCCTGCTTGCAGCATGGTACGGCCATCTAAAAAAGGCTTCCCTACACTGATACCACGCCACATAAGTTGACCAGAGTACTTAGGTGGCCCTTCATTTGGGTACAAGTTTGCCCTAGCGCTAGATTTAATACCATCCGCGGCAATAAGGCAAGCACCCTTAACGCACTCGAGTTCACCATCTTGCTTTTTAAAGTGCACTTCAATGCCGTCAGGAAGATCTTGCCAAGACTCGAGTGTGTAGCCTGTTGTTATGTTCTTTTGCGTTATTTTTTTGATGGCTTCTTCAAGCAACAGCATCTGGAATTTGCCTCTATGAATGGATATTTGCGGATATTCATAGCCAGCTTGTAAACCCCGAGGGTCAGCTTTTATGGTTTGACCAAATTTATTTGCCCACGTGAGCGTTGAGGTTTCAATACCTAAGTGCTTAAGTTGCGTATCTAAAGCAAGCTTATGGTACACACGAACAGCGTGAGGCAAAAGGTTAATACCCACGCCAAGCGGTTTAAGTAGCTCAACAGACTCAAAGACCAGCACAGGAATGTTTCGCTGATTAAGCAACAACGCTAACGTAAGCCCACCCGGACCAGCACCAGCAATAATGACAGGATTCTCTTTAGAAATCACAACCACACCAACTTTCTCAAAAAACTCGAGTGTTCCAGCTCGAGTTCTAAGAAGAAGACTAAATCTCAGTTAGATTTAGTCTTCTTAGGTTAAGGAGCAAATGTTTAAGGCTTAATTGGAGGCGACGCTTGGTAGCCATGTGACTATGCCCGGAAATAGGGCTATGAGTAAAACGGCTATCAGTTGAATGATGATAAAGGGAATAATACCTTTGTATATGTGTGAGGTTTGAATGCTTGGTGGTGCTACGCCTTTTAGGTAGAAAAGCGCAAAGCCAAAGGGGGGCGTTAAGAAAGAGGCCTGCAAGTTCATGGCTATAAGAACACCAAACCAGACCATCATGGGTTGAAGCATTTCTGCGCCATAGATGGTTGTTATGTATTGACCTGCAATGGGTGCAAGTAGCGGGACGACAATGAAGGTGATTTCTATAAAGTCAATGAAGAACCCTAGTAGAAAAATAACAAGCATGGCGAAGAAGATAAAGCCAGCAAAACCGCCAGGTAGGTTTATTAAAAATTGCTGTACAACTCTGTCACCATGTAGGGCAGTAAAGACCATGCTGAAAGCAGTAGCGCCTGTCAGAATGATGAAAACCATACTGGTTAGTTTGACGGTTTGATCCATGGTGCCAATTAGACTTTTGAGGTTTAAGCGCCTATTAACTAGAGCTAATAACATAGCACCAATCGCTCCCATAGCGCCTGCTTCGGTAGGTGTGGCAAGCCCAATAAAGATGGTGCCAAGTACCAAGAAGATGAGTGCTAAAGGTGGAATGAGGTTTTTAATGACACGTAAACCTAGGGCTGCGCCGCGTAGAGTACGTGCTTCGGGTGGTAAAGCCGGTGCATCATTAGGGCGGGTAAAGGCTACTATGATTACCCAGATGATGAACATGCCTGCCAGCATAAAGCCAGGGATAAATGATCCTAAGAACAGGCTACCAACATCTACACCTATTTGGTCACCTAAAATAACAAGAACAATGCTTGGTGGAATGATTTGCCCTAGCGTGCCTGAAGAGGCAACTACCCCTGCCGATAATTCTTTGCTGTAATTATATTTAAGCATGACAGGTAACGCCAAAACACCCATGGTTACAACTGAGGCACCAACAACGCCTGTAGAGGCTGCAAGAAGCGCACCAACTGCTACAACGGAAATGGCTAGACCGCCACGTAAAGAACCAAACAGCATGCCCATGGTTTCAAGTAGCTCTTCAGCTAAGCCAGATTTTTCAAGCATGACGCCCATAAAAACGAAAAAGGGCACAGCTACCAGTGTGTAATTTTGCATGATGGTGCCAAAAATACGTTGCGGTAATATGTTTAATCTCGCGTATCTAAAAGCGGGTTCCCAAGGTAATTCAAGACCTACAACTTGAGGTAAAAAGTCACTGCCTAATAAGGTAAATATAACGGCAACGCCACCAAAACTAAAAGCAACAGGAAAACCTACCAGCAGTAACGCAACTGCCGCTGCAAACATCCAAAGACCTAGCATTACAAAAGCTCTTTCGCAGGTAGGGTTGGAGCGATCGGTGCAGGCTCTTTAGAATGCACGCTATTTGAGTCAGGGTGATTACGCAAAAAAGCTATATGCTTAATTAATTCACTAATACCCTGCAAACTAAGCAAGATAAATGCTACTGGAATAGCTGTTTTAACTATATACACAGGAATGCCCCCCGGGTCAGCACTAAGCTCTAACTTACTCCATGAACTAAGCACATATTTACGACTAAAGAAAAGCCCTAACCAACAAAACGGTAGTAAAAATACCAGAATGCCAAAAATATCTACCCACGTTTTTGCTCTTGCGCTTAGGCGAGAAAAAATAATGTCAACTCTTACATGGGCGTCTGACTTAAAAACATAAGCTGCGCCCACCAAAAAAATAAGATTATAAGCAAAAGTCTGTATAGAAAGGTAAGCATTACCGCTAAGCCTACCCGCAATTTGATCACCAAAAAGACTAGAAAGTAATGGAAAGCTGTAGCGCGTTATAACATTAAATGCACCAACCAAAACCATTACTAGACTTGTCCACCACATGGCTTGACCTAGCTTAGTCGTGAACCAGTCTATAGCTTTAGAAATACTCAAAAAGAAATTCACTTGACCTCCTGTTTATTGCTTTTAAGCTTCAGAATACAAAAAACTGATAGTGTAAAAGCAAATGATAATTAATTGACTATTGTCAGAAACGAAGTATAACAAGTTTCAACACTTGCATTGAGGCCCAAGACGGTATTTGCAACAGCAAACAGCCAAAAACATGGCTTAGGTATAAACAACGTTATTCGAGTAGGGCGTTTAAAGCACTATCAAAGATAAGAAAAAGCTCGAGTGCAGCTTAGGAATTAAAAAAGTTATACTGAGTAAAATATTTTTAAGGATAGAGTATGTCTGAAATTTGTAGCTATGAAATTCAAGGTCGTTTTGGTGTTATTAAAGTTAATAATCCTCCGGTTAATGCGCTTTCTCATAGTGTGAGAACAGGTGTCATTAGCGCGGTTCAAAAAGCACAATCTGACGCTTCTGAAGCACTCATTCTCATTTGTGAAGGTCGCACGTTTATGGCTGGAGCAGATATTAATGAATTTGGTCAAACTCCTAAAGCGCCTGATTTGCTTGAAATGCTGCGTGTTTTAGAAGCTAGTGACAAAATGCTTGTTGCTGCTTTGCACGGCACAGCTTTAGGGGGTGGGCTTGAAACCGCTTTAGCTTGCCATTATCGTTGTGCCCTTGAAACGGCCAAGGTAGGCTTACCAGAAGTGCATTTGGGTTTAATTCCGGGTGCTGGTGGTACGCAACGAAGCTCACGCTTGGCTGGGCCTGAAGCTGCTTTGGAGCTCATGACAACAGGCAAACCCATAGCCGCTAAAAAAGCCTTGAGTTTAAACTTACTTGATCACATTGTTGAAGGTGAAGATTTACTTGCAGGCGCGCTAGCTTACGCTGAAACCCTCTTGAGTCAAAATGCCCCCATGCGCAAAGTAAGTGACATAAACATAGACCCTGAAAGCATACCCGAAGGTTTTTTTGAAGCAGCCGAAAAGCAAATAAACAAGCGTGCGAAAGGTCTAATAGCACCCCAGAAAATATTAGAATGCGTAAAAGCTGCTTGCACAAAGCCATTCGCAGAAGGCTCAAAACTCGAGCGTGAAAGCTTTATGGTTTGTCTTGCTTCTAAGCAGTCAGCTGCCTTGAGGCAAATCTTTTTTGCTGAGCGTGAAAGCTCTAAAGTACTAGACATTCCTAAGGGCACGCCAACAAGAACCATTAACAAGGTAGGCATTATTGGGGCAGGCACCATGGGTGGTGGCATAGCTATGAACTTTGCTAATGTAGGTATACCTGTAACC
Organism: uncultured bacterium; assembly: GCA_964352605.1. GTDB lineage: Bacteria > Deinococcota > Deinococci > Deinococcales > Trueperaceae > JAHEBB01. The sequence continues at coordinate 4,119 of CAYGTA010000217.1, forward strand.
CTTTTAGAGTTAAGCCAAACAGCTTTAGATCGGGGTTTAAGCGTTATTGAGAAGAATTACGCACGAACCGTTAAAAAAGGCAGACTTTCACAAGACGCCATGCAAAGCTGCATGAAGCTAATAAGTACCACCACAAACTACCAAGACTTAAGCGATGTTGACCTTGTCATCGAAGCAGTTTTTGAAAACCCAGATGTTAAAAAAGAAGTGTTCGCTAAGTTAGATAGCGTCTGTAAAGAAGGCGCAATATTAGCAAGCAACACCTCTTATCAAAATATAGATGATATTGCCACGGCAACCCAACGCCCACAAGATGTCATAGGCATGCACTTCTTTAGCCCTGCCAATGTCATGAAATTACTAGAAATAGTTAGAGCAGAAAAAACATCGCCAGAGGTCATAGCAACAACCATGAAGCTAGCGAAAACCATAAAAAAAGTACCCGTACTCGCTCGAGTATGTTATGGCTTTATTGGTAATCGTATGTTTAATCCTTATATTAGAACTGCCAATATGCTTTTGCTTGAAGGCGCTAGTTTTGAGCAAATAGATAATGCAGCCCTTGCTTTTGGCATGGCAATGGGCCCTATTTCAGTTGCGGATTTAGCAGGTATAGACATAGGTGTGAGTGCCAGACAAGCCAAAGCTGACCCCAATGAAAACCCACTCGAGTTTTTGGCATCTGACCTTATGTTTGAGCAGGGTCGGTTAGGACAAAAAACAGCTGCCGGCTTTTACAGCTATAACCCTGAAACAAGAGAAAGACAAAGTGACCCCGCCATGCTCGAGCTTATTCGCTCTGAAGCAAAAAAGCGAGGTGTTGAGCAGCGTAGCTTTAGTGATGAAGACATAACTGATAGGCTTGTTTTTGCACTTGCTAATGAAGGCGCAACTATTTTAGAAGAAGGCATTGCTATGCGCTCAGGAGATATCGACATAACATATCTTTACGGCTACGGTTTTCCTGCTTACAAAGGTGGCCCCATGTTTTACGCTGATAGTCTTGGCCTTGCTAAAGTTGTCGAGCGTATGAAAGACTTCCAAGTAGGTATTCAAGCAGATTACTGGCAACCAAGCTCACTCCTAAAGCAATTAGCCGAAGAGGGAAAAAGCTTCTCAGATTTTAAACCGTCTTAACAAAGACGTCTAAGGCTAAACTGGCAACAGATTGCAGTAAGAATACTCGAGTGTAACGATGAAATCAGTGTAGTCTTAGCGCTGACTTAGTCTGGTTCTTTCTTAACCAAACTAAGCTAGGGTTAGGCTGTTAATTCAAGGTAAACTTAGACTCATGATGAGATCTGTAATTTTCATAAGTCTAAGTTTTTTCTTTTTGTTTGCAAATGCCCAAACTAGCCAAAGTTGTTCAAGCGAAAACCTAACCCCTATCTATGAAGTTCAAGCTAATGACCGGCGTTCACCCTTTTTATCTGAAGTGGTAAGCGTAAAAGGTGTGGTTACAGCAAGCTACCTGCAAGAAGATAGTTTACAAGGCTTTTTCTTACAAGAAATCGTAGGTGATGGTAACTCAGATACATCTGATGCAATCTTCATAAAAGTTCAAAAACGCGACCCCCTATTTGAAACCAAAATTTTAGCAGGTGACTTAGTCAAAGTGACCGGCACGGTGTTAGAAAGAAACGAACTCACCCAACTTGACCGTTTAGACAGCCTAGAATTATGCGGTTATCACGGTTTTTTAGAAGCTACAACAGTTCAAATGCCTCTAGAATCAATAACAAGTTGGGAAGCTTTTGAAGGCATGCTAGTTAATTTTTCTGAAGACCTCAGCGTAAGCGAAATCTATAACTTAGGTCGCTACGGACAAGTCTTACTATCCTCAGGCGGGCGACTCTACCAGCCAAATAACGGTCAAGATAACAGTATAGACAACAGTCTAAAAAGTATTTTGCTAGATGATGCCAGTAGCATAGAAAACCCTGACTTTATTCCCTACTTACTGCCAGACGAAAGCCTACGCCTTGGAGATAGCGTAACGGCCGAAGGTATAATTGTAAATTACGGCCTAGACGCCTACAAACTCGAGCCAAGCAAAACACTAACGCTAAAAAGAACAAACCCACGCCAAGCCATGCCCGATGATGTTGGCGGAAGCCTAAAAGTAGCAGCGTTTAATGTACTCAATTACTTCACCACCCTAAACGAACGGGGTGCTGATAGCGAAGAAGAATTTGCCCGCCAAGAAGCCAAACTCGTCGCTGCACTCAGCGCTATAAATGCAGATGTCTTTGGACTCATAGAAATAGAAAACAATGGCGACGCTGCCCTTACACAACTCGTAAAAGCACTCAATGAAAGCTTAGGCGAAGAAGCCTACACCTTCATGCCAGACCCAAGCACAGGCGTAGGTAGCGACCAAATAAAACAAGCCTTCATTTACAAACCAGCCAAACTCGATCTGGTCACAAGTAGTAGCGATACCAGTTCCGTGCATGACCGCCCACCTGTAGCTGCTGTATTTCTAGAAAAAGCAACAGGGGAGATGTTCACCGCTATAACTGTTCACTTTAAATCAAAAGGAAGCTGCCCCGCAGCAGGAGACATAGATAGAGGTCAAGGCTGCTGGACATTAAGACGCTCAGCCCAAGCACAAGCCACTCTAGACTTTGCTGCCCGCATTGGCGAGGCAACGCAAGATACTGACGTGATCATTATGGGAGACCTAAACAGCTACCGTTCAGAAGACCCCGTCACTGTATTTACCCAAGATTACGTGAATCTAGATGAACGCCTTCCTTTAGAAGAACGCTACACCTATGTTTTTGCAGGTGAATCAGGCACGCTAGATTACGCCTTAGCTAGCCCAAGCTTAAATGCTCAAGTTACAGGCTTTACAAACTGGCACATCAATAGTGATGAAGCAAGACTGTTTGACTACAACTTAGAATTCAACCCCCCTGAGCTCTTTAGACCCTACCCTTTCAGAGCAAGTGACCATGACCCCGTAATTATAGGACTCGAGCTTGCTGAGTAAATAAGCATTTAAGTCAAATTTAACAGCTCTTTTTCTACACTTTAGCTAAGAAAAGGAGTTGTTATGAAAAAGCTTGTAGATTTACTTAAAGGTTGTAGGGTTAAGCCGGCAGTTGTTTCAGATTCAAAAGCATCTATATTTTTAAAGCATTTGGTATTGGTCTTTGTAAAGCTTATTTTTGCTGTTTGTTTGAATCTTTTTGACTTAATGCTTGGATTATTTACCTTCGGTCAAGCTTAAACCTTGAGTTGGTAAAATAGTTTGTGTTGAATTGTCGTCCATCTAAAAGGCTTACTATTTGGATACTTGTTTCAGTACTCGTCTTGCTTTTCGTTAGTCAGCGTAGCTTTATTGCTAAAAAAGCTTTTGAGCTATCTCGTCATCCCATAATGGCGACCTCTGTAGGATTGACATTTGAATATGCTGCACAGTTTTTAGCTGTAAAAAGAATTTATCTAGAGTTAAACATCATAGGTTTTTATCATCCTTCACCAGCTTGGAAAACGCATATTCTTATTATTCCTCGTAAGGCCATAAAGGATGTTTTTGTGCTACTTGAGTACAATAAGCATAACTATTTCACTGATGTTCTGAAAATAGCACGCTCACTTCTAAAGTCAGAATTTACGGACGATGCCTATACCCTTATTGTTAACGGAGGTAGTCGGCAAGATGTTCCTTAAGTCCATTTTCACTTAAATCAAGAAAAAGACTATGTTGAAGCACTTGCAAGCAGACCTCATAAAGAAGCTAAGCTTTTTAGCAAAGGTCACTCTCTTTATTCTTAATTAATGAAGAAAAATTTCCCTATCATTTTGTTATTTTGACTGAAGAAAAAATTGAAGCTGTGTCAAACACAACACAAGACTACAAACACTCGAGTTATTTGCTTGAGCTCTTACTATTTTTAGAAAGTCAGTATTTTTTTCAGTTTCATGAAACATTGCACCCTTAGCTGAGTTGGTTTGTTTTTACTCCCCCGGGTCGCA
>CAYGTA010000218.1:0-6476 GCA_964352605.1 uncultured bacterium
AGTGGGGTTATGGCGGGGCCTGCTACGCGCTTTAAGTTGCCTGAAAATTTTTGTTGACCTACTGTGAGTATGTAAGGGGTTAAACCTGCCCTGATATAGGGAACATCTAAGCTTAAGCCGTTGGGGCTGAGGGGTTCAGCTACAAAGTAAGGACCAGCGGCGGTGCTTAGGGTTAGTTTGGCTTCTGAACCTTCTGTAAAACTGCCTTGTTGTGGGCTAAGATTAAACAAAACACCGTCTTCATGAATGTCTATGCTTAACTTTGCTTTAGCTGAGCCTACTACGCTGTTAGTTGCTGATACCGCCATGTCTGCAGCAGTAAAATGCTTTAAAGCTACAATGCTTGCTAACACAATGATTTCTAGAAAAAGGCTTGCTAGTAAAATATTTTTTCGCTTTTTAAAGACGGCTTTAAGGCTAATAAGCTTCATTTGACACACCCTATAGCTAAAGCGGGTTGTTTGTTTGTTGCTTTTAACTTTAAATTCATCATGTGTTAATCCCTGTAAAAAGCGTGCATTTGCACACGATAATGCGAAAACAAATCATGCTTTAGGTCAAAAAGAGGCCAGTCTTCGGGTGTTAAGTCTTTGTTTATGAAGCTTTGCTCTAAGGTGTAGCTTTCTGGTACTGATAACTCTGCTATAAATTCACGCGCTTCTTTTGGGGGTATTGACTCCATGACGTAACTTTCATTTACCCAAGCTAAGCCGTTATCATCAAATAAGCTTATAAGTGCGTGAGGTATACCGGCTTCTTTAGCACCTAGATTCACGGCGCGAATCTGCAAAGCGTTATCTTGAACTTCACTCCAAATGGCTAAGTCGCGCTCTAAATTGCGACCTGTCACCACAGCTTTAGGAAAAACTTCAAAAGATGCAACCTGATCTACAATAAAGTCAACTTTAGCTACATCATCAAAGTCAATACGGAAGGGTGTTCTTTCACCTGGTAGGAGTTTATGCAACACTAACTGACCTGCATTCGCGCGACTTAGTTCGTTACCCTGTGCATCTCTTAATAGCGCTGTTATGGTTATATCTGCAGGTCGAGAGTCAAAATTTTGTAATTCACCTACCACAGAAAAGCGTTTGGCTGTAAGTTCTCGTTCTTCCATGGGTAGTGCAGCTAAGTCATGATTAAAGACACCTTCTGCCTCGAGCTCTAAATCTGTTTTCTCAACCTCATAGCTCACCAAACGGGCATTTAAAATTTCAACAATAGGATAGTCAAGCGTGTCATTAATATCTTGTAAATCAATAGTCAAGCGCCTAGGAGAGCGATAGTAATCAATACTCGTTTGACCAATAAAACGCTCCTGAGCCCTTGCTTTAACGCTAGGTTCAGCCAAGATACGCCACCCTCCCTTCACTCGAACTAATTCATGATCAATACTCTCCTGAATAGCGGTTAGGCTTGTTAACCAATCAAGGTTTGCCCTTACAAATGCCCGATCACCTAGTTTAGGCCTTTGTTTAGAGCCTTCACCCTCATAACCAAGTAAAACAGTATCAATGGTTTCAAGTTTCGCGTAACCTGAACGCAAACCTCCTACGACTGAGAAGTCGAGAAGCCAACGATCAAAATCAAGCCCTTTGATAGGCTCGAGCCACGTGTAGGCATCTTCAAAGCGTTTAAAGTCAAGGTGATCCCAGTAGGCTAGTACGGCTTTTTCTGGTGTGTCATTAATTTTTTTGTTGTACCAGTAACCATAGACAACGGGTGCTATTAAAATGAAAAAGAGCAAGCTGGTGCTTAGTAGCCTAAAGCGTAGTGAGCGGCGTTCAAAGTTAACTTTGTTGGTAAGATTTTTATAGCGACTCCACCACTGCCACTGACTAGGCGCAGCTAAATGCGTAACATCTTCTTTCAACATGCCGAGTGCCCATGCACCAAGACCACGTTTTTGCCAGGGCATAACGGGTATGCGCCATTTGGGTAAGAGTAAACTCAGGTAAGCCAGTACCGGCATAATGAGTGGCAAAATGCCCCACATGAGCCTTTGGTAAAGAGGCCATGTTTTTCTGGGTACACGGTCAGGTAAAGGGGGTATGCCTTCACGCTCCCAGACCATAATGCCATTTTCAAGCAAACCAAGACGATGCCAGCCGTTAAAGAATAGCAGTGGGTCATAAAAAGCATCATTAGCATAAATGTACTTAACATTATATTTTTCAGGCATAACCAAAATTTGCTCCAAAGAGCCAATGCCGGGTGCGCCCGTATATTTAGCCCCCTCTAAACGCTCAATAGGGGTGGTTGTTAATTCAGGTAAGCGTCTGGCTGAGTGGTAATTACCGTCTGGTGTACTGGCTTTGGTGTTAGCTGAAAGCCACGCCATTTGATCACCAAAGCCAAGGTTTAAGTAACGCCATTTCCAGTGTTCATCTTTATTTATAAAGTTGATAATAGGGTCAATATTAATGGGGTCAGGTTGAAATTTTCGGTACTGCGTTAAGGTACTAATCCAAAGAGCAGAGCTAGCAATGACAGCAAGTAAACCTGCCAGTAAAATATACAAAACACGCTGACCAAAGTTTGCCTTAATGTAGTGCCCTAGTTTTCCGTGAATTAGACTCTCTAAAGCTCGACCCATAAAGGGCAAAATAAACATGGTTGACCAAAAAGTAAAACGGTCAAGCGTCAAAATATCAAACGCGCCGCCTAGAAGTAATCTAGGGCCAGGTGTTGTACCACCAGTACCCAAAAAGGCAAGCAGTAAAATACTAGCAGCAGCAGGCCAGCGCCATGTTAGAAACCCTCGCGCCATAGCATAAGGAAAAACCCATAGGCTACTAGCCCAAGGAATAACCCAGAACATAAGCCCAAGGTCACGCCGAACCAAAAAATTTGCTCTTGAACCATGCGGTATAGAGACTTGGGTAATGGGGTCAGTAAAAGATGAAAACCAATAAGGAAAGACCACAATAAGTAAAGAAGCAATGGCTAAAACACCAAAAATACCACTTCGATAAAATCTTGGCAAAAGCCTGTAGCCACGCCGCTTAGCTTTCTGAATAAAGCCGTTACCCTGAGGTTCATTTGCGCGTTCAGCCCGAAACCCCTCAAGTAAAGCAATGACAATCATAGGCGCAGTAAAGAAAACACTGCCAAAAAGCGTGGTTACATGATGCGCTGCTGTAGTTGCAGCTGTCCAAGCAACGGCCCTAATCAGATCTGTGGTACGGCCTTTTCTGACCCACTCAATAATAAAAGGAATACCATTAAGCAAAAACCCGAGTGACAATGTAGTGGGTAACTGCCCAAACACATGAACGGTTTCTGCAATGGCGCTACTAAGTACCAAAGATAAAGCCGCGTAACCGGCAGCTCTGGGTGAAAACAAAAGTTTTGTTAACCGATAAACCCCTACCGTTAGCTGCATAATGGCAAGCGTTTGCGCTAAAGCAAAACCAGTTAAGAGATTTTTGAAAAGCGTACCAAAAATAGCAATTAAATAATGCGATAAAGGTGGATACTGAACCACAAAAAAACCCGTGTACCAGCGGGGTTCCCACGGGTCAAACCAGTTATCTTGATAATTAGCGCCAATAAAAATATGAATCAGAGCATCATAGGTATGCACAAAATGGCGATTAAAATTTAAAACACCATGATAAAAAATAGCAATAAGTAACGCAACACCTAAAAGCAGTAAGCCTTGTCGCTCACGAACAGCAATGCGCTTGCGTCTTGCGCGTCGTTTTTTTGTAAGGATAGAAGGACTTGCCATAACTAATAAAAACTTGCTTTAAACCTCGCTATGCCACCACATAGCAAGTGCAGAACTGCAGATAAAAGCAAAACTAAAGAATATGAAGTAAAACGTACAAACACCTAATCTAAAAGCATCCCCACTCTTAGAAGGTAAAAACTGCGATCTGTAACCTTTAAAATATGTGCCATAAGGCAACGCATGGTTTTGACTTTCAACCACTATAAGCAGCAAAGAAGCCTGAAAACAAAAAGCATTCGTTAAGTAGTTAAAGCATCTTTGAACAAGAGTAAACAAGAAAAAAACCAAAGTGAACATCTAAAGTTAGTCTAAAGCTCACCCTAGCCACAAAACCATACAAAAAGCCTCAGCTAGCAACCCCAGTCTTAATAGGAATAACCTGATCAAGCATAGTGTAATTAAGAATAGTACTAACCGCCTCACTAGGGTTAAGCAAGTAAAACTCACCCCCATGTGTACGTGCTGTCTTTAGAGCAGACACAATAGCAGCCAAACCTGAAGAGTCAATAAAACTAACCGCTTCAGTATTCAGGTAAATAGTGTGTTTACCTTCAGCATGCAAAGCCTCAAACTGACGTCTTAACTCAGGCGCCTTATGCGCATCAATACGACCACCTACGCTCAAATGAACTTCTTTAGTATCAAGCAACATGATTTAACTCCTTTTCAAACTCGAGTGTTAATTTATTTTGTCCGTTTTCATAACTGTGATGACTGTTTGTACTTAACTGCTGTATAAGACCAAGACCATAACCACCTTCGCGCAGTTCACCCATTGGTTGGGCTTGCTCGGCAGCTGGGTTGAAGGCTTTACCGTCATCTTTAATAGTGATTTTATAAGCATTTGTTGCATCTTCAATTTCTAGATCAAAGAAACTGGCGTGACCATGTTCAATAGCGTTTACGACCACTTCTACGAGGGCAAGTTCAATCAAGATGCATTTTGAGTGATGGCAATGCGTTTGAATAAACTTACCCAAAGCTTCAAGTTCAGCCGTATTAGCAGGAAGATGTAGGCGTTGGTTTGCCATTAGGCATACGCTTCTAAAGGCAAAACAAGATCTAACTTGGTAATTTCAAAAATAGCTCTAACAGAAGACTGAACATTGCAAATACGCATATCTACGTTAGTTTCACGCGCCTTCTTATAAAGACTTACTAGCAAAGCTAAACCTGAAGAATCAATAAAATTGACCCCCGTCATGTCAAGCACAAAAGAACTTGTGACAGGCTCGAGTTCTGCTTTTAGCTCGCTTAGGGTGTGGGCGTCAAAACGACCTGTTAAGAAATAGTTGACGCTGTCGGCTGTTGTTGTGCGTTTAATGTCCATGAGTCTCCTAGTAATCTGGATATATGTAAGAGGTACCAATCTGCAACGTCATCTAGCGTAATGCCGCTAGCAGCTCTATGGTTAGCTTCGCCGAGCGCTTGGGCCTTTTTACTATTAGAGAGCAAACCGTAAAGTGCTTCGGTTAAACTTGCCACATCATTGGGTTGAAAAATAACGGCTTCGTAGCCTTCATCGGCAATCAGGTCAGCTAAGTCACCAATGGCTGGCATAGCAGCAGCCCGACCAAACTGTCCTGCTTGATGCAAAACACCACTACTACCTGTGGTGCTTTCGTAAGGAAAAGCAACCACGGTAGAATCTGTAAAAATTTTAGGAACGTCTTCTTCAGCGACATAACCTGTAAAATGAACATTAGGCAAATGCGCGTATCGCTGCTGCGCGTCAGCTAAGTAACCTTTAGCGTTAGGTGAATCACTACCCGCAATAACAAGACGAACATCGGGTATGCGTTTTAAAAGCTCAGCGTGCGCTTCAAAAAGCACATCTACTTTTTTGTAAGTACCAAACTTACCAAAACTCATAACCGTTGGGGTTTGCGGTAACGGGGCTATATGCCCAATATCAAACGATCCATGAGGCGCTAAAAAAGCGTTTTTGGCGTTGTATTTATCTCTTAAAATATCAACGTAACGTGGCATGGTTGTTGCAATGAGGTCGCTTTTAAGTAAAGCTCTGGTAAATGCCTGACCTGCCATGTTCATAATACTAGTCATGATGGGGTTAGCGGCATACCCCGCACTGCTTAAATCTACAGTTTCAAACATATTGTGCAGCAAGGTAAAACTTAATCTTTTTTGTTTACTCATCCAAGGTGAAAGCAACCCCAAAGCGGCAGGCAATCGCTTGTCACCAAAACTAGCAAACTGCAAATTAAAAATAACTGCGTCTGGAGCTAAGTCATTAAGCTTTTTATTAATCTTCCAAGCGCTTTGCAGGTCATTAAAAGACCAAACTCTATGAATATTGCTTTCCTCTTCAACTGCCTCAACTAAAGTATCAGCAACAATACTCACCTGACTCACTTCAGGTTTCTTGGCAAGCGAGCGAGCAAAATGAAAACCATACTCATTTAAACTACCTTTACTAGGCGGAAATGCCGTGACTAGCGCTATATGCATGATCACTCCCTTCAGCGTAAGCACCTTGACGGTCAAGCTTCCGCACTGCAAAAATATCTTTCAAGAATTGAATGCCATCTTTAACCGAATTCACCTTACTACCCGGTGCATCAAACCAGCGAACAGGCACTTCAGCCACGCTGTAACCCAACTTATTAGCCAAGTAAAGCAACTCTAAATCAAAAGAAAAACCATCCATCTTTTGTTTATTAAATAAGTCAAGCGCAACATCACGCTTAAACAACTTAAACCCACACTGCGTATCTTTAAC
>CAYGTA010000218.1:6576-8087 GCA_964352605.1 uncultured bacterium
CTCTTTAACAAGCTCCACGGTGGTATCTTTACTACCATCATCAGACACAATAAGTTCCCACTTAGGTCTGTAGGTTGAAACAAACACAGCTATAGCTGCTAGACTAGGCAAAATACGAATCTCCTCGTTATAAGCAGGAATAATAATAGACAACTCAGGCTGCTCAACTTTATGTTTGCGCCAATACTCAAAGTTATCGTAAGACATAACTTGCTCCTTTACTCTCTAACGTTTTTCTTGTAAACCAGCCAGCAACAGCAGCAATAACCAAAACACCAAACAAGCCACCCTTAGCTAACATTTGCATAGCAATAACCGACATACTCGAGCCGTGATAAACAAAAATGAGTACAACTTGTGCAATGGCTGCAAGTATAGGCAAGTAGCCTGCCTTGTGACTACCAAGCGCTAAATAATGATTACTAACAACATTCGCCAGAGCATAAAAACTCGTCATTAAAGCGTAAGGGGCAATAAGCCCAGCCGCAGCAAGATAAGCCTCACCAAACAAAACCTTAATAACAAATGTCGGAAAAAGTGCACAAAACCCTGTAATACCAAGACTCACAATAGCCACTGCGCCAAGCGCCATGAACAGCAAATCACGATGTGGCTTGCCCTCAGCGGCACGCGCAGCCACCATAGGAAAAACAGCTGCACTAATAGCCCAAGAGCCATAAAACACAATGCGACCAATCAAGGCAACAGCTGCGTAAAGACCAGCATCTTCAGCGGTTAAGAGTGCATTCACCAGCAAAACATCACTATTAATAATGACTGCTTGCGCTGATAAGTTAACAAAAATAGGTGCAGCGTACTTACTCACTTCACTAGCTTTAACAAGCGTTTCAAGTTTAAGTCTAAAAAACTTTCTAAGTTGTAAAGTTGTAAAGGGCACGGCAGCTAAAGTAGCCAAAACAGCACCATTAGCCGCAGGAATAACAAGAAATGCTAAGGGTGTTAAAGCAATCTTTAAACCATGCTCCAAAACCATATTGCCACCCAAAACCTTAAACGCCTGCTCACCTTGCGCCTCACCCCGACTACTACCCATAAGCGCATAAAGTGGCAACATAGCAGCCAAACCCATAAGCCAAGACGCTGGCAAATGAATCAATGCAGCCAAAGGCCTAGCAAACAAAAAAAGCAAACTACCCAAACAAAAACCCAAAAAAAGACCCGAACGACTCGTAAACCAAGCCACACTCGAGCCACTCGCTGAGTACTTAGCCGCAACTTGCTGTAAGGTTAAAGGCAGCAAAGACACCAACAAAAATAATGAGATAAACGAAGCATAAGCCCCATACTCGAGCGGGCCAAAAAATCGACCTAGTACCAGTGCGTAACCATAATTCAAGATGTTCACAAGCATCATGGCTATAAAAAGTAGGCTGCTGCCTTCTAAAGCTTTTTTAAAACTGTTCACGTACAAATCCTTAAGAAACGGGATACTAGATTGACTAGCTATACCCATAGATTAAAGACTTGCTATTACAACTTTGTTACAAAAG
>CAYGTA010000219.1:0-8080 GCA_964352605.1 uncultured bacterium
AAACCAATCCAATACCTCATCATTAGTCGTGACTTGAGTGAGCAAAAAGAAATTCAGGCAAGACTAGAAGCCGTAAATTCAAAACTCGAGCAGCGTGCTTATTTTGATGTGCTTACGGGCTTACCTAACCGCCGCTTTTTTGAAGAGCAATTTGAGCAACTTACCTTTAAACGTCGTGGTGATGACAACAATTTATACCTAGCATGCTTAGATCTAAATCAATTTAGATATGTAAATGATAGCTTTGGGCATAGTCAAGGCGACAACTTACTTAAAGAAGTGGCAAAACGCCTCAAAACAGCTTTAAGAAAAGAAGATTTGGTTGCCCGCATGGGTGGTGACGAGTTTTTAATCTTACTTAACTGTGAGTCAACTAGGGCTTTACGAGCTATTCTTAAACGTGTTGAGTTAGCCTTTCAGGAGCCTTTTTTAATTCTTCAGCATAGTTTAACTATTTCAACAAGTATTGGGGTGGCTTGCTTTGAGCAAGATGCGCTGAGTTTTGCCGAATTAAGACGAAAAGCTGATGAGGCTATGTATAGTGCAAAAAAACGCAATGAAGTTCTATCGTTTTACACCAAAGGCCTTAATCTTAGTCTGCAACGTAAATCTGCTTTAGAGAAAGACCTTAGTTTTGCTATTCAAGATGAACAGCTTGTTCTTCACTATCAACCCATTTCTGATTTAGGTGATGGCCGAAAACACTTTTTTGAAGCGCTTGTACGCTGGAATCATCCGACGAAAGGTTTACTTACACCTGACAGTTTTATTCCTTTAGCAGAAGAGACAGGCCTTATTCAAGAATTAGATGAATGGGTTTTAGAAACTGCAATAAAGCAGGCAAAAACCTATGGCATGGGTGTTTCGGTAAATATCTCAGCAACAAGCTTTAAGAATTTACCCTTAACCAAACTCGTCAAAGACCAGCTACTTGCAACTGGTCTTTTGGCACAAGATTTACAGTTAGAAATAACTGAAACTGTTTTGGCGCATCCCGAAAAGACGCTAGCACATCTGAATCAACTACGTTCTTTAGGCGTAAAAATTGCACTTGATGATTTTGGTATGGGCTACTCTTCGCTAGCCTACTTAAATACCTACCCCCTTGATGTACTAAAGCTAGATAGACGCTTTGTTCAAGGTCTCACCCTACAAGACAGCACCAAAACTATCTGCGAATTTATTATTCGCTTAGCACATGACCTCAATTTAAGCACCATAGCAGAAGGTGTAGAATCACATGAGCAACTCGAGTGGCTTGAGGGTGTTGGTTGTGATCAGGTTCAAGGCTTTTTGATTCAAAGGCCGGCGCCTTTGGTCAAAACCAAAGTTGAGGCTTAACAGCAGATTTTTACTGCCGTATAGCAGTTTTTAAGTTAAGTACATCATCGATTTAGCAAATCTGTTTTACTCACCCAGTTGGACATTTAAAAGGCTACGGTAGTTATTCATTTAGGTCTTTTATTTTGATTACAAAAGCTCAATGCTTGTCAGGTTATACCAAGTCCGAAAATACAGTTCATAAACTTTAAGAGAGTTTACTTCGTTCCATTCGGACTTGCTAGCTGTTTCAATGGTCCAAGACCACGTTTAATTCCTTAAGGAATTAAACGGAAAGGGTATTAAATCCAACCTTGCGAAGAATATCCAACCATCTATTCTAACGGCAATCGATTACCCGATTTTTTTAGATTTAAACTTTTAGCAGTTCAATAAATAGAGCAATTCTCAATAACATTGAAGTACGGAGGAGTCCGAGTTTTTAGCTAATAAGACTCCGCCGGTTTTCTACGGCACCTGACAATCACCCCTTAAGGCTGCTTCTTCCGACCTGACCTGATTCGAGGGTTGCCACCGCGTAGAGCCGACGGAGCTTAGAAAGAGTATCATAAGGAAAAAACACTATGTGAGAATAGGCTTACACATTTAACTAAATGTGGTTCTTAAGTGCTTAATCTCCTGCTTCGTACTTAGATAAGGCGTAGCTTCCGTACACAAGCGGTAATAAAGTGGCTAGCAGCGTTACTGAAAGAATACCTAGCAAAAACATGAGTCCGTTCGGCTGGAACCAAATCATAAGGTTTGGGGTCTCAAATGCTTGCCAAGCAGGCCAAGCAAACATGGCAGTAAGCAAGGCAGCAAACATAAGCGAGAGTGTCATGTAAAGAAGTCCGCCTGCTGACATAGGTATTTCACTTGGGTTGGTTGCGTCAAAGCGTGGAAAAGCAGCACCTAAACCCACACCTAAGGCTGATATAACAAAGGCACTGCAGGCACCTGCTAAAGGCGAGGCAAACGCCAAAGTAGGCGACAAGTCAATCAGCAAGGCAGTTGTTAAGCCTAAGCCTAGCCCTAGTAAAAGCATGAGCGGTAAGGTGTGCCAGAATTTGGTAAAAACAATATCACGACTACTCATAGAACTGGTTTTTAACAGCCAGAAGCCTTCACCTTCAAGCGAAACCGCAGGGTAAGCCATTCTTATGCCTATACCCGAAAGCAAAAAACTTAGAAACATTAGGTTCATGGTGCCGAGGGCATCTTTAAATCTCTGAAGACCTACTTCGACACTTCCAACACTTACCAAATAAACGCCTGCTAAAGCTACCAAAACCAGTAATTGTGACCATTGAGAGGGGTCACGCATAAGCAAGCGATTATCTTTAATCATTATGCTGCCACTACGCCCCAAAAGCATTAAAGGTTTTTCCCACCACGCTATAGGTTTAACGCTAGGGTCTAACTTAGCGTGACCAGAGTCTAGCGCACGAATCCAGCCATCACGATAAGCAAAGGCTGCTAAGCGAGCGACCAGATAAAGTAGTACTAAAGATAAAAGCGCTAGCATTATGGCAGCAGGTGTAATTTGGCCACTAAGCGCACCCCAGACTGCTCCAGATGTCCAACTGGTAGGTAACCAACCTATTTGCAAATCAGCAAATCTAACCATCAAAGCTTCAAAAGCTTCTGGTGTCATAGTTGCTAATTGCTCTGGCCTTAAGGCCCTTAAGCCAAAAATAAGTGCTGCTGCCAGCACAACACTAATAGCGGTTGAGATTTCTTTAACTCGACCTGCTGGTGCAACTTTCATGAGAAATAAGGAAACAAAACTACCAAAAGCTACAGGAATGGCGTAAAGGGCTAACAATGCTAGTAGCGATAGTGGGTAATAAATAAACGGTGCATTGCGTTCTAAACCCAAGCCAAGCAAGACAGGAATTGTAAACGTTGCAGGTAAAAGTGCAGCATTTATATAGGTTTCGGTTACTTTAAGGTAAAAAACACGTTCAGGTGGTACGGGCAAACTAAGCAAAAAAGGCAAGTCATTCGAACTATAAAGAGTCGTAATTGCTGTTGTTAACACACTAAAGGCAACCCCCAGCGTTAGCATGGTAAATAAGCCTTCAAGCATTCTTTGCATGACCGCGTCAGCAATGGTGCCTATAGCAGGGTAATTATCTATAAAGCCAACACCAAAGCGCGTTGCTGCCAAAATGCCCCAAAAGACCAAAGCCAAGAAAACCCAGCCAAAAATATAGCGCCCAGGTCTTCTTTTTATATCATTAAGCAAACCGCGCAGCCGCATGGCAAAAAGAGTCACGAAGGCACAACCTCTTCTTCTAATTCATTCTCTTGAGTTAAGCGCAAAAAGATAGCTTCCAAGTTTTCATCTGCTTGGTTTTTTAAGTCAGACATACTTCCTTTAGCCGCAATTTGGCCTTTACTAAGCACAACCACTCTATGCGCAACCGCCTCAGCAATCTCCATAGAATGCGTAGTAAGCAAAACCGTATTGCCTTTAAGCGCATAGTCTTTCATGAGTTCACGAACCTGAATGGCAGCGCGAGGGTCTAAACCCACCATAGGTTCATCAATCACCAAAACAGGTGGCTCATGAATCATGGCAGCAACGAAAGTAAGTTTCTGCCGCATGCCATGCGAAAACGTCTCAATAAGCTCATTTGCAAAATCAAGCAAGCCAAAAAACTCGAGCCAGTTTTGGGCTTTCTCTTCTGCATTTTCGACATTGCGTAGTTTGCTTAAGAAACGCAGCAATTCTCTGGCAGTTAGTTTTTGGTACAGGTAGGGTCTGTCTGGTATGTAGCCTAAGTTAGCTTTGGCTAGTGTTGCATTTTTTACGACATCATGGCCTTTTAAAAGAATATGACCACTGGTTGGTCTTAGTAAGCCTGTAATAGCTTTAATGGTGGTTGATTTTCCTGCGCCATTTGGCCCGAGTAAAGCTAAAACTTCACCTTCATAAGCTGTAAAAGAGATTTCTTTTACAGCTTCTACGCGACCATAGTGCTTTGCGAATTTATCTACCTGAATCATAAACTCATAGTAAAGCTTTTAGAAGCGAGTTTACGTTTAGTTCTTCGCTTCTACCTGAATACTTAGGGTATCTATTGCAATTTGTAGCGCGCTATCGTTTGCTGGGTCAACTAAAGCTTCGCCTTGAGTGTCGCTGGTATTGAGTCTAGGTAGACTGGATACAAACTCAAAGCTACCGTCATCATTGACAACAGCTTGACCTGCAGGTAGACCGTCAATGCTAAATTCAATGACTTGTCCTGCTTTGCCTTGGCCTTCTAGAGAAACAGTTTCAGGAAAACGAGTATCTTCGGCAAAGACATCTGGCGCGATACCAACATCACTAATACTGTTACGGTTTGGCGTAAGCCATTCAAAAGAAACATAAGCAAGTTGACCACCATCTGATAAAGAAATAACATTTTGGGCAACGCCTTTACCAAAGGTTTCTTCACCGACAACCAAAGCGCGTTCATTTTCTTGCAAAGCGCCCGCTACAATTTCAGAGGCTGAGGCGCTATTTTCATTTACTAATACGACCATAGGTAAGTCAAACCAAGCAGGGTCAGCAGAGGCTATGCGCTGCGTGACACCTTTAGCTCGCTGAAAGACAATGTCACCCTTGTTAAGAAAGGCATCTGCAACTTGAATACCTTGCGACAGTAAACCGCCACCGTTATCTCGTAAATCAAGAATGAGGGATTCAATACCTTGCTGCTCGAGTGCGTCGAGTTGTTCTAGCATTTGGTCGTAAAGTCTTTGGTTACTAAAAGTTGTGAGTTTAAGGTAACCCACATTGTTGGCAAGCACGGTTGATTCAACTGAAACAATATCTATTTTACCTCGAGTTATTAGAAATTCGATGGGTTCAGCTATATCTTGGCGTAAGAATTTTATGCTGACTAAGGTTCCTGATTCACCACGTACTACGTCTGCTACTTCGCTTGGGCTAAAGTCTGATACATCTAAGCCATCTACTTCTTTAAAAATGTCTCCACGTCGTACGCCTGCATTCCAAGCTGGGCCATCACGATAGACGGTGGTGACTTCTACACCTAACCCTGTCTGGCGATTTAAAGGTGATAAGACTGCGCCTATGCCTTCGTATTCACCTGATAGGTTCTCATTGCGTCTGGAAGCTGCTTCTGGGTCAGAGTAGTAAGAAAATTGGTCATCTAATGACTCGAGCATGCCGTCAATGGCACCTTGAAGTAAACTTTCGTCATTGACATCATCAAGGTAATTTGTTTTTAAAGCTCCATAAACCTGTATAAAAGCTCGGCCAGTTGCTGAAGCTAGAAATTCTTCTTCAAAATTACGTGATAATTGTGCCTGAACGACTAATGAAAAAAGAATAATACTAATTGCTGTTATTGCCCATGCGCGTCTCACAAGCACCTCCATACTAGTAGATACCAGTATAAGGAGCATTTGGATGAGAGAAGGTAAGCTTTTCAACCAATTGAGCAGCTCAGCCTGTCAACTTGTCAGTAAATTGCATTTAAAAAACGAGTACCCATATTTAGAAAAAAAGCTTTCAGACTTCTATAGGCCTTAACCAGGTATTTCTGTTAAAGATAATTGAAAGAACAGTTATAAGCTAAACTCGAGCTTTAGCAACTTAACCATGAGAAACACTCGAGCGTGAAAGCACGTTATGATGGTTTTGCATGAGTCAGCCTTTGAGTGATGAGCAAAAAGCTCATTTTAGACTAAAAGAAAAAGAGGATGCCGCTTGGCTTTTTGAGTATTACCTTGCTGTTGCAACTCAGAAGCTAGCAGAAAAACAAAAAACAAAAGGTCTTTCTTTACTAAACAACGGTCTTGAGGATATTGACGCAGCTTATGAAAGGCTTATTGAACGCTGGGAATACACCTTTGAAACGTACACTGTTGTTTTTAAACCCCCGAGGCGTGAAAAAATAGGAGCCACCCTGACCTTGCGAGGGGAACTCGAGCTTTTGGCTGAGCAGGTTGCTTTAGTGAGCGGCATGATTCGTGAGTTTGAAACGCAAAGCAATGCCAATCCTGTTCTAAAAGTTAATGAGTATCAGTTGGCTTATGCGAGTCATTTGGAAGAAGGCTTAAAAGTCGTTAAGCCTAAAAGCGGCTGCTTTATAGCGACCGCTGCTTTTCATGAGCAACACTCGAGTGTTGAAACCTTAAGGCAGTACCGAGATGCTTTTTTACTAAAGACTAAAGCAGGACGGCAATTTATAAAAATTTATTACCAATATAGCCCTAGTGTCGCTGAAAAACTTCAGCAGCATGCTTATTTAAAACCCTTAACTCGAGCGCTCCTCTACCCTTTTGTATGGCTAGCTCGAGTTTCTTTAGGAGCATCACATGACCTTGATTGAGCAAATAAATGACTTTAAGCCGAAACTCAAGACCTTAACAGGTCAGGAGCATTTGGCGATTCAGAATAGTAATGATTACCGTAAACTTGCTTGGTACGCTTACTACATAGATACCTTAGAGGCTTATAGACAAAACCTTATTACAGAAGATAACTATAGCGATAAGCAAAAGAAGGCTATAGATGCTGAAATTGCAGGCATTCAGGCTGATTATGATGAGCTTTTTGATTTGCTAAGCGAATCTTAAGAAAATAAACCTGGCTGCTCAAGGCGCTTAGTATCAGCATCTATCATACTAAATGCTGTTACGCCTAAGAGCCTAACGGCTAAGGGAAGATCAACTCGAGTTCTTAGTAAGCGTTCGGCTTCAATTAGGATGTCTTGCTCTGTCTGAATGGCTTTGAGTAACGTTTGACGTCTTGTTATGACTTTATGATCTGCGTATTTTATTTTTATACCCACACCTCCTGCTAGCAGGCTGGCTTTGTTTAGACTTTTTGCAACATGCTCAGCTAGTGAGGGTAGTTCGGCAGCTAAATCTTCATGGGTTTCTAAGTCTGTTACAAAGGTAGTTTCTGCACTTATGCTTTTGTACTCTCGGTTTGGGTTGACCTCTCGGTTGTCTATGCCTTGAGCAATATGCCAAAAGTGAAGCCCGTTTTTACCAAAACTCCTCTCTAGCATGGTCTTGTCTTGTTTTCGTAAGTCTGCCCCTGTAAAGATGCCTAAAGAGCGCATGCGTTCTGCTGTTTTTGGACCCACGCCAAAGAATTTTTCTATAGGTAAAGCCGCTATAAAAGCTAATGACTCTTTAGGAGTAATGACAGTAAGTCCATTGGGTTTGTTCTGCCCTGAGGCTATTTTGGCTAAGAATTTATTGGCCGCAACCCCAGCAGATGCACTTAAGCCTACGCTACTTAAGATATCTTTTTTGATTTGTTTAGCAAGAAGTGTGGCTGAGTTTGGGCCTTGCTTAGGGGTTGTCACATCAAGAAAAGCTTCATCTAGAGATAAAGGCTCTATTAAGTCTGTATAGTTTGCAAATACATGTCTAATGCTGCGTGACACGCTTTTGTAAACATCCATGCGTGGGCGTACAAAAATAAGTTCAGGGCAACGCTTCAAAGCAATACTCGAGGGCATGGCAGAGCCAACGCCGTATTTTCTTGCTTCGTAACTTGCGGTCATCACAACGCCACGTGCGCCTTCATACCCTACTGCAAGAGCTTTACCTCGCAATTCTGGCTTATCGCGTTGTTCAACTGATGCGTAGAACGCGTCCATATCTATATGAATGATTTTACGCATAGGTCTAGCATAACGTATGACCCTTAGTTATTAAGGTATTATTTGTATCAGGTCAGCACAATTGCCCAGTATATGGCTGCTAAACAGCAAAGTAGTTTTTT
>CAYGTA010000220.1:0-8062 GCA_964352605.1 uncultured bacterium
TCTTTCTTTTCGGGTAGTTTGTAGGCTTCTTTGGTTGGTTTTAGGGGTCTGGGTAGCCAGTAGGGTCTGCGGTTTCCGTCTGGGCTGTACTCACTTGCTTTGCGGGTTTTTGCGAGCCATTCATGAAAACTGTCGTGTGATTTTTTGGTGTCTGCTTTTACGTCGCCGTGTCGGTCTGTGGGTAGGGCTTTGCTTACTTTTACGGCTTGGTGCCAGCAGTGCATGCCGCTTATGGGGTCTGGGTGTACTTCGAAGGTTATGTTTTGGTGTACACCTACGTCACTCCACCATATTCGGCTTGTGTCGTCATCTGTACTTTCATAGGGGCTTACGCCTTTTTCTTTGGTCATGCCCCATTCGTTTCCTTCGTTTTGTAGGCTTACGACGTTGCTTAGTCCTTTGTTACCGCCGTTGTGTTCGTCTAGGCGCCAGCGTCCGAAGTGGTGGCTGCATGCGACTATGTCGGGTCTTATGCCTTCTGTAACCCATGCTTTGACTACAAAGTAGCCTATGCGTGTGCTTACCCTTACTAAGTCGCCTGTTTTTACGTTGAGTTCGCGGGCTTTTTTGGGGTGCATCCATAAGGGGTTGGTGTGGGCTATTTCGTCTAGCCATTTGCTGTTTGCGCTGCGTGTGTGTATTTGTATGGGTAGTCTGAAGTTGGGTAGTAGGCACATTTCGCCTTCACGCAAGTTATCTGGGTGTACATGGCTTTTTATGTAGGTGGGTAGTGCGTATTCGGGCCAGCCCCAGTCTCTTAGGGTGCTGCTGTAGAACTCGAGTTTTCCGCTGGGTGTAGGCCAGCCTTTTTTTATGTCGTTGCCTATTTGTACGCCTGCGGCTTTTTTGCCATTAAATTCGCTTGTGGGTTGACCGTTTGCGGTTTCGCTATAGATGATGCCGTTTTGGTTTTCTTGGTTTTTGAGTTGTTCTTTGGGTACAGTTTCTTGATATTTGGCTTTGGGGTCGTTTGTTATTTCGAAGGCGCCGTATTTTCGCATGTATTTTAGGGGGCTTAGGTTTTCTTTTTGGGCGGCTTCTTTGAGGCCGGGTACGCTTTTTTCGAACATTTGTGCGTAGTAGTCGTCTATGTTCATTTTGCTGCCGTCTGCATTTTCGAAGTATTTGCGTATGTCTAGGGCGTTGTCTGGGTCTATGCGCCAGCTTAGTTCCATCCAGAATTCGTTTTCTTCCCAGACTTCTCCGGGGTTTACGTCGCGTGAGTCTTTGAAGCTTTTGCCTTTGCGTTCATAGTATTCGCGCATGACGGGTTGTCTGAAGCCTATCCATTGGTTGCGGCTGGTTTCTGAGCTTTGTACGTCGTGGCGTTCGGTGGCGTGTCCCATCGGGAGTACGTAGTCTGAGAACCATGCGCTTTCGTTCCATGTTGGGGTTAGGGCGATGGTGCAGCCGAATTTTGTTTCGTCTTGCATCATTTCTAGCCATGTGAAGCCGTCTGGGTTTATCCAGATGGGGTTGTAGACGCGCATGAAGTAGACGTCTAGGCTGCCGCGTCCTTCTTTCATGAAGTGGGGTAGTAAGATGCTCATTTCGTAGAAGGCTAGGGGGAATTCGTCGCTTATGTGCAAATCTTGCCACCATTTGGGGTGGGGGGCTGGGTTGGGGTGGTCGGGTTTGAATTTGTTCCATGCGGCTGGCCAGAAGCCGCCTTCTGTACCTATGGAGCCGGTTAAGGCGTGGAGTAGCATGAGGGTTCTGGCGACTTGCCAGCCACCTTCGTTGCCTGCGCCTGAGCTGCGCCAGTTGTAGGTGCTTAGGCGTTTACCTGCTCTTGCGCTTAGTTTGGCGACTTCTTCTATGGTGCTTTGTCGTACGCCTGATTCTTCGGCTGCGTATTCGAAGCTGTAGCTGGTGTAGAGGGTTTTTAGGATGCTTTCGAAGTTTTCGAAGCTTGGTTCTTGTTCTGGGTGTTCGGCAATCATGTATTCTTGCCAGTTCCACCAGTTTTCTATAAACTCACGGTCGTATTGATTAGTTTGAATAATGTAGTTTGCTATGGCTAAGATGATGGCGGGTTCGGAGCCGGGGTAGCTTGGTAGCCAGTAGTCGGTGTTAGATGCTGTGTTTGAGAGTCTCGGGTCAAAGGTTGCTATTTTTGCGCCGCGTTTTTTTGCTTCGATAATGCGTTGTGCGTGCGGGTTGAAGTAATGGCCTGATTCAAGGTGAGCTGAGATCATTAGAATGAAGTCTGCTTCTGCAAAATCTGGTGAGGGTCTGTCTAAGCCCATCCAGAAGGTGTAGCCAGCTCGAGCGTTACTTGAGCATACATTGGTGTGGCTGTTGTGTCCGTCTATGCCCCATGCTTCTAGTACTCGGTTGGTAAAGCCGTCTTCGCCAGGTCTACCGACATGGTAGGCAACTTTTTTGCCACCTGTTTTAACGATGTCTGCACGTATTTTTGCGGCTATGTCGTTTAGCGCTTCATCCCATGTTATGCGGCTCCATTTGCCTTCGCCGCGTTTGCCTGTTCGTTTCATGGGGTAAAGAATGCGGTCTGGGTCGGTTATTTGGTTGTGGGTGGCTGGGCCTTTGGCGCAGTTGCGTCCTCTTGAGCCTGGGTGTAACGGGTTTCCTTCTATTTTGCGTATTTGGTTGGTGGTGGTGTCTATGTAAGCGAGTAGTCCACAGGCTGCTTCGCAGTTAAAGCAGATGGTGGGTACAAGAGAGTAGTTGCGTTCTTCTCGTTTTGGCCATGCTTTTGAGTCTAGTTCAGTCCAGTTTTCCCATTTTTCTGTGGGTGGAAAGGAGTCTAGTCCTATTTCGCTGGGGCCGGGAAACGTTGTGGCGTGCCCTTGGGGGCTGACGTATTTGGGGGCTGTGTCGCTTATGACAAGTCTGGGTTTGCCTTTTAGTTTGTCTTTTAGTTTGTCACCAAGTTTTTTTAATCTTAAGCTGCTCATAGCTGTGTCCTTTACGCGAGGGGTACTGATTGTCCTGCTTGAACATAGGCGTGTTCAAAGGCGAGTAGTCCTGCTAGCGCGGCAATTGAGGCGAGTATTAAGCCAAATGGGTTTGAGAATAAGGCTATGAAGAGTACGGGTAAAACGCCGCCTACTAAGATGCCTGCCCAGAAGAATTTTTTGAATACGCCTTGGGTCATGTGTTTGGCAGCAAGGCTTGCGTGTGCTGTTACGTGAGGAAGGCTGATTTCTCCCCATGTGATTAAGACATGAATGAGTGCGCTTATGGCTACTGTCCAGAGGGAGGCGGTTACAAAGGCGGGGTTAGCAAATGCACCTAATATACCCATGATGGCTGCACCGGCGAGGAGGGCTTGAAGGCCTAAGTGGAAGGGTAAGAGTGGGTTTTGCCAGAGGTCTCGTGCTTTGCTTTGTGCAAATAGGAAGGCGGTGTAGACGCTTGTCATGATTGCGGTGGGCATCATGAGCCAAATTAGGAATTTTTGAAAGCCGTATCCGCCATTTAGTGATGCGAGTAGCCAGAGTAAAAGTAGCCCTCCGTAGGCTGCTATTATAAATGCGCCTCTGGTGAGCCAGCTGTTCCATTGGGGTCTTGTGAATATGAGGTAGAAGCGTTGGGGTTGGGTTAAGTCCCAAATGAGGAGTGCGCCTGTTGCTGCTAAGAAAAGCCCTGCGACGATTGGGGCAACCCATTGGGCTAAAATGCTTTCTATAGGTAGTACGCCTAGCAAAATCATGAGGGGTACAAAAAACATGGCACCTGCACTTATGCTTTTGGTCCATGTGTATAGGCTTACGCGGTGATCCCAAGGGCGTTTATGGTTGAAATCATAGTTAAGTAAAGAGGCTGCCGTGTTATTGCTTGACCAGCCGGCTGGCATACCACTTGCAATTTTCCCATTTTCCAGATCATTGCTTTGCTCACTCCACTGAAACAAGCCACCTTCTGGTGTGGTTGCTGCTAGGGGGTCTAGTGTTGCTTGGTCAACCCCTACGTAATATAGTTTTGGCTTGGTTTGCTTTTCTGGCCTACGCACGTTAACGCTTTCTCTAGCTACGTAGTTAGCGACTTTTGATGTTGGGTCATTAATATCGCCTATCAAAATGGCTTCTGTTGGGCAAACGGACACGCAGGCGGGCTCTAAACCTACGTCTAGTTTATGTGCACAGAAGTTGCATTTTTCTGCGCTGTTATCTGCTGGGTTTATGAATATAGCGTCATAAGGACAAGCAGCAATGCAGGCTTTACAGCCAATGCAAACATCTTTATCAAAATCTACTATGCCGTCTTCACGTTGATACATGGCGGTTACTGGGCAAGCGGTAACGCAAGGAGGATTTTCGCACTGATTACAGCGGGTTACCTGAAAGTTCCTGCGTGTGTCAGGAAAAACACCAACCTCTACTTGTTTTACGTAGGTGCGGTTAACGCCGAGAGGTACTTCGTTTTCGCTTTTGCAGGCAACGGTGCAAGCGTGACAGCCTACACAACGTGTTTGGTCTAAAACCTTGATCCATTGCGGGGGTGGGTTAAATTCAGGCTCGAGCTCTATTAGGGGCATGGGGTTTCCTTTCAGCATTGCTTTATATAGAGTTACTTTATAAATTCGTTTTTAGGTTTAGGGCATGATAATTAACTTAATGTAAGGTATTTGAGATATAACTTCAAATAATATTTTTTGATGTAGATATAAATTTCATTTATAATATCATATGTTGATTGAAGCTGAACACCTACTTACCTTTGCGAGTGTCGCTAGAACAGGCAGTCTTAGCAAGACTGCTAAAGAGCTGTTTAAAAGCCAACCGGCTATTTCAGCGCAACTCAAACGCCTTCAAGAAGCCATAGGAGAACCCCTTTACACCAGACACCGCTACGGTATTCAACTAACCAAGACAGGCAATGCTTTACTACCATACGCGCAAACCTTATTGAGATCCCTTGAAGGCGCAAGACAATACGCTAGTGAACTCAAAGAAGGTCACGCAGGTCAATTACGAATAGCTGCCAGCACAACCATAGCTTTATATTATTTACCAAAGCTGCTTAAGCGATTTTCAGACCAACATCCAAATATAGAACTCAGCATCTTAACCTGCAACAGTCAAGAAGCCTTAGACTTGCTTAAAAGCAACAGAAGTGACCTAGCCATGACTGAAGGCCCTGATGAAGCTATAGAACTCGAGCACAGCGTTATTGCTAAAGATGAAATTGTTTTAGCAGTATTACCAAATCATCCTTTAGCAAACAAAAAAGTTCTTAAGTTAAAAGATATAGAGGGAGTGCGTTTAGTACGCCGTGAGTTTGGTTCAGGTACCCGAGCAGTAGTTGATAAAATTTTACAAGATGCAAACGTAAGCACTAACACAAGCTTAGAAGCAAAAGGAGTTGATGCCATTAAAGAAGCAATTCTTCAGGGGTTCGGACCTGGCTTTCTATCTCGACTTGCTTTACAAAGAGAAGTAGAAATGGGTTTACTCAAAACCTTAAGGTTTGATAGCACCGCATTTCAAAGACCCTTAACCTTGCTTCACGCAAAACTCGAGCTTTGTTCTCAAAATGCACGCAGGTTTATTTCTTTTTTAGAGGCAGAACTTTAGCTTAAGGTATGTTTATTGAGCGTTAATAAGAATCAGCAAACTCGAGTGTTTCAGCTATTAAGTAAACAGCGTCGTTGTAAAGACGTACATTAGTTTCAGTGCGAAAGACCGCTTCACTGCTTGTCCATAACCCATCAGAGTTATCATCTTGCCAAATGCGAATATTGTAACTACCTGTGGGTATAAAGAGTTCTTCTTGAGGGTTTACCAGATAGCGAAAGCGTTCTTGCTGACTACCTGCATCAAGCACTTGCAAGACTAAAGAAGACTCCGTTTTCACTTGAGTCAAAGATAACTCGAGTGCTTTCAAAGCAGCGGTTATATTAAGCGCGCCGTAGCCACTCGTTTCATCCCATGCGTTTGCATTTAAATCAGTTGCTGAGCCTTTTAGAATGGCTTCTACCGTTTGGGCATCAGGCATCTTTTCATAAAGCAACGCGGCTAACCCAGTAACAAGTGGGGTTGCGAAGGAGCTGCCATTGAACCTTGCCGGTTCTAAACCATAACTTAGTAAACCTGATTCGGCGTACATACCGCTGTGGCTTGGTGACCAGCCACCCACAGGTGCCAGAACATCAAGACCTTCACCAAAATTTGAGTAAGGCGCTAACTGCCACTCTCCATTAACAACTTCTGCTGCTGCAACTGAAATGACTTCTGTTAAGTAAGCAGGAAAATCAAGCTTTGTCGATGCATTGCCGGCTGACGCAATAACTACTAAGCCTGCTTGTTTTGCTTCTTTAATAGCCTCATGAATAGCCTTGTTATAGCCACTTAAACCCAAGCTCAAATTAACAATGTCTGCTTTGTGTTCATTCTTAAGTACAGGATGCAAATCAGCAGCAAACAAAATAGCCTCAACCACATCAGCACTCGAGCCTTCTTTGTATTTATTGAGTACTTTTAAGGGTAGTATTTTGCTGTTTGGCGCAACGCCTATGTAAGTTTCGCTACCTGCGATTAGGGTTGCAATAGCTGTACCGTGACCTGATTCATCTATTTGTGTTGTTGAATCAGTAATAAAATCATAACCAGCCAGCAACTTAGCTTCTAAAGATGGGTGTTCATTTACGCCCGTATCTATAACAGCAACTGTGACACCTTCACCTGAAGCTACCGACCAAGCCTCTTTGATATTTAAAAAAGATAAATGCCCTTGCTTGCCTAAGTCCTTTAAGCTTAAAGATGCAGGCGCATCAACCCGCACGAAATTGATTTCTTCTGAAGGGTAAAAAGTTTGATTCACGTTTTGTACAAGTGATCGCGGCTTAGGAAGATTCAAATCAAGTTCAAGATTAGCAAGCTGCCGACTAAATTCAGGCGCAGCCACAGGCACAGTCGAGCACGCACTCAAGATAATACTAAATACAACTAGGGCTATAAGGCTTGGTGGTCTTTTCAGGTGCATCCGTTTTACCTTTCAAGTCTTGCTTTGTAAAATTAAAAGTAGCATGCCCTTTCTACTTTTAATTCCCAGAGGTCACACCAAAAAGACTGCCAGCTAACTCCTTTGGCAGTCTTTTTAATTGTGCAAACTCGAGCTTTTTAGTTTGTCATGCCTTTTCGCTGGGTGCCAGCTTTTATTTTTCTTGTCCAGATACTAATAACGGGCGTAATAAGAAGGGTAGGTAATAGCCAGAGAAGCCAAGGGGCAGCTGCAAACTCAAAATTTGTGACTACCACTGCTGTTACAGTAGCGATAGTGCCTCCTAGCATTCGGTTTAGGTGCTGAGCAATACGTATTTTCCCTTTGGCTTCGCCTGATTTAAATAAACTGTAATCTTCCCAACCTGCCCATGTGCCTATAGCGCCAAAGATTATCAGAATAACCGTTAAACCCTGCGTCTGCTGAAAGTAGATTGCACCATAAACAATCATAGCTGCTCCTACAATCATCATGATGATTGTATAGGCATAGTCAAATCGGTTTGCTTTTCCTGAGCGGTTTTTGGCAAACCGCAATCCAGAAAGTGCCATGTAAAAGCTAAAGATTGCAATAGTGAATAGTGGAATATTGATTTTAATAATCGACATAATGATTGCCGTTACAAATATTATGAGCATGCCCCAGAAGAATGCTCTCCCTGACCATAGGTGTAGCTTGTGCCGGCGGTCAGCAATTTTTGAGAACGTTGCGACAAAAGCAGCAATCAAGGAAATGCTACCTGCAATAATATGCACTGTGAGTAAGCTATTAAAAATCATCTTCACTCCTTTTTTCAAGACTTAGCTTACGGCAGCACTATTTTTTAATCATGTGCCTTTAGTCATGCTTGATATACCTGAAAGAAGCTGACTTTTGGTGAGCTTACTTACCTTAGTTTTGCATTAAATTGCAAGGAATGGTTTGACCTGACCAAATGAATACTCAACTCAGCTATTTGTGAATCATAAAAAAGTAGCTTTAAGTTCTTTCTTATACTAAACTGATTTAATCGTGTCATAAGACTGAGTAAATCTGAGTGTAGTCCCCAAAGCTGTCTCGACTACGTCGGCAAGGTCGAAATTATAAAGCAGTG
>CAYGTA010000221.1:0-406 GCA_964352605.1 uncultured bacterium
ATATATTATCTATACAATCATCTTTACACTTTGCATGCTCGCCCCAGCCTTTGCTGAATACTGTGATCGTTGCTAATTAGCAAAAAAGACCTTAGTAAGAAACTTGAGAAACTAAGGTCTTTATCTTATTTCACTATTGAACATTTAAAATCACAAAACTAAAAATCTTATGTGCTTAAATTGATAGGGTTTGAAATTTAAATTCATTTCTATGCTAATCTCTAGCGCGTGACAAACACCAACTCTTTACTTGTTTTAAAAAACGCTGCATTTCCAACTCTAACAACAAAAGCCAATAGCATTTTAATAAAAAATGGCAAAATACTCTCCTTAGAAAACTGGCAAGATGTCAAACTCGAGCTTCCTTCTTCTGCGGTTGTTAAGGATTTGGGGGGTGCGTCTGTGT
>CAYGTA010000221.1:416-8042 GCA_964352605.1 uncultured bacterium
GGGCGGCGGTCGCCGGGGGGGCGGCGCCCGCGCATGTGCATTTTTCTGCGACGGGTTTTTTGCAATCTGCGCTTGATTGTAAGGGCATTAAGACTGTGGCTGAGCTTTTGGAGCGTATTGGGCAGATGGCTCGGCAGAAGGCTGCTGGGGAGCTTATTTTGGGGCTTAGGCTTGAGCATCTTGATTTTCCGACGAAGCGTTTGCCTAGTTTGGTTGAACTCGAGCGGGTTGCGCCGCATAATCCTGTTTATATTCGTCATATTACGGGGCATGCGAGTTTAGCGAATCGTTTGGCACTCGAGCTTCTTTCTTTTCCTGTAGGTCAGGCTGGTGTTAAGGTGGATGCTTTGGGTGTGCCTTCGGGTGAGCTTATTGCTCAGGCGACGCAGCTTGCTACGCAGAAAATGTATGCGCTTAATGCTGAGCAGTTGGGTTATGAGGCTGCGTTTCGGGCGGCTGCAGATGCAGCGGCTCGGCAGGGTTGCACGGTGGTGCATGCGCTTGATGATTTGGGCGCAGTTAAAGCGTTAGTTGGGGTTGAGTCTAGTTTAGCTGTGAGGGTTTTGCCTTATACGCAGTCGTTTGATGTTGCTGCGGTTGTTGCGCTTGGTTTGCCTCGTATTGGGGGGTGTCATGGCTGTGCGTTGGATGGTGATTTTGATATGCACACAGCTGCGCTTGATGATGCTTATGAGGGTGCTGAGCATGATTTTGGTGTGCTTTATCAAGATACTAGTGCGCTCGAGTCTTTTGTTTTAGAGGCGCATAAAAGGGGCTTGCAGTGTGCTTTTCATGCGGTGGGTGAGCGTGCCGTTGAGCAGGCTTTGCGTGCTTATGAGAAGGCGCAAGCAGCGCATTTTCGGCCGGATGCGCGGCATCGTATTGAGCATTTGCAGTTGGTTCGTGAGGATCATTTTGAGCGAGCGCAGCGGGCGGGTATTTGTTTGGGGTTGCAGCCTGCCTTTAATTTTACTTGGGATCATCATGATTATGTTCAGTGGATTGGTGATCGCAATAAGCGTATTGATCCGTTGGCTAGTTTTTATAAGCATGGTTTAACCATTGCGGGTGGGTCAGATAGTACGGTGACAGATATGAAGCCTTTGCAGGGTATTCATGCGGTTGTGAATCACTCGAGGCTTGAGGAGCGGCTTCCTTTGGGGGTTGCGATTGATATTTTTAGTAAAAATATTGCTTATAGTACGCATCATGAAAAAGAGCGGGGTGAGCTTAAGGCGGGCTTTGCGGCTGACTTAACAGTATTGCAAGAAAATCCTTTTGAAGTTGACCCTGTAAAGCTTAAGAATATTGCGGTGCATATGACGCTATGTCGGGGTGATGTGGTTTTTGAAGCGTGAGCGCTTTAACGTGAGGTTCTTCTTTTATTTCTAAATATACTGAGTGATAAACTGTTTTATGTCAGTCATTCGTTTTTCTCTTAACGGTCAAGCAACTGTTATTCCTGTTAAAGATAGTCATAAAACGTTGTTGCAGTTCTTGCGTACATCGCAGTTTAAAGGCACTAAAGAGGGTTGTGGTGATGGTGATTGTGGTGCTTGTACCGTTGCTGTAGTTAGCTGTGAAGATGCTAAGGCTAGCTACAAGGCGGTTAATAGTTGCCTTATTCCTTTAGGTGCAGTAGCTAATAAGCAGGTTTTAACCGTTGAGGGTATTGGAACGCCTGAAGCGTTGCATCCTGTTCAGAAAGCTATGGTTGATACGGCAGGTTCGCAGTGTGGTTACTGCACGCCGGGTTTTATTATGAGCATGTTTGCTGGTTATTACTCTGCTGAACTTAATGACTTAACGATTGAAGGTAATCTTTGTCGTTGTACAGGCTACTTGCCTATTCGTAAAGCCATTGAGTCGTTAGGAAAGCCTGCTGAAAATGATGTCTTTTTACAAAGCCTTGTTGCAAATCAAAAGCAAGCTGAAGAGCGTCAAGACTTAGCAGATGCTCATCCTTTTTATAAGCCTCAAGATTTAGCTGAATTGTTTGGGCTTATGGAGGCTTTACCGAGTGCTACGCTGATTGCAGGGGGAACAGATTTAGGACTCGAGCTGTCAAGTGGTTCTAGGGTTTTTGATGCTCTTATTTCTTTAGAAGATGTTGCTGAGCTTAAGCTTATTAAAGATAGTGATGAGGTTTTGGAGATTGGTGCAGGGGTGCCTTTAACGCATGTCGAGAAGGCGTTAAAGGGTGTTTTTCCTGCGCTTGATGAGATGCTGCATTGGTTTGCTGCGCGGCAAATTCGTAATAGGGCAACTATGGCTGGCAATATTGCTACGGCCTCCCCTATTGCTGATTTACCACCGGTTTTGCTTGCGCTTGATGCTTCTGTGAAGTTACAAGTCAAGCAGGATGTTCGCATTGTTAAGTTAGCTGATTTTTTTACAGCTTACAGGCAAACTGTTCGAATGCAAGATGAAGTTATTGTGTCTATCCTTATTCCTAAGGCTTTAACTGAGGGTGCAACAAAGCGGCATAGTTTTTCTTATAAGGTGGGTAAACGAGGTACGGATGATATAAGCATTGTCGCGGCTGCCTTTACCATTGATTTAGATGAGTCTAATGGTATCAAGCATGCTCGTTTGGCTTATGGGGGTGTAGCTGCTACACCTATGCGGGCTTTAGAGGTAGAAACATGGTTGCTAGCTAAAGCATGGACGCCAGAAACCATTCAAGAAGCCAAGGTCAAACTCGAGCGTGCCTTTACTCCGCTTTCTGACTTTAGGGGTTCTGCTAGCTACAGGAATCTTTTAGTTGCTAATTTGTTTGAGAAGTTTTTTGTGCAGTTCTCTGGGGGTGCGCAGTGAGTGTGGGTCAGAACAAAAAGCATGAGAGTGCTGTTTATCATGTCACGGGTTTAGCAACGTATACCGATGACCAACTCGAGCCTCTAGGTATGTTGCATTGTTATCCGGTTTTGTCAGACCATGCGCATGCTCATATTCAAGTAGATTTTTCTAAAGCCCTTTGTGTTGCAGGTGTCGTAACCGTTTTAAGCGCAGTAGATGTTAAAGGCGAAAACAACACAGGCCCCATCATTCATGATGAAACACTTTTTCCTGAAACCGTTTTATATGCAGCGCAACCCATTGTTTGGGTCGTAGCAGAAAACCCAGAAGCCGCAAAACAAGCCGCTAAGCTTGTGATAGTTAACTACGACATACTCGAGCCTATTTTAAGCCTGCAAGATGCCATTGCTAAGCAAAGTTTTCATGGTGATACGCAACGCATGCATAAGGGTGACACTCAAAAAGCTCTTTTAGAAGCAGACCTTGTGCTTGAAGGTGAAGTTGAAATGGGCGGGCAAGATCATTTTTATTTAGAAACACACGCAAGTTGGGCTATTCCTGACCTTGAAGGCAACATGCAAATTTACGCTTCAACCCAGCACCCCACCGAAACACAATTAGTAGTAGCTCGAGTTTTGGATGTAGATAGCAACAAAGTTACGGTTACTAGCATAAGAATGGGGGGTGGCTTTGGAGGTAAAGAAACCCAAGCGAACCCCTTTGCAGCTGTAGCTGCCATAGCTGCGCAAAAAACGGGGCGACCTGCCAAAGTCAGACTCGAGCGGCACCTTGACATGAAAGTAACCGGTAAACGGCATCCTCTTTTAGCTAAGTACAAGGTTGGCGTAAGCAGCACGGGTAAACTTTTAGCGTTAGATTTAGACCTTTATTCAGATGGTGGCTACAGTGCTGACCTTTCTAACGCAGTTATGCAGCGCGCCATGTTTCATAGTGATAACGCTTACTTCATTCCCCATATGGATGTACGTGGCCATGTCTGCAAAACCAACAAAACCAGCCAAACTGCCTTTCGGGGTTTTGGTGGACCACAAGGCATGGTGGTTATAGAAGACATCATGCAGCGCATAGCAGCACAGTTAACACTCGAGCCTGAAGTCTTACGTGAACAAAACTTTTATCAAGATAATCATGAAACGCATTACGGTCAAACCTTAGTTGATGTAAGGACACAAAGGTTATGGCATGAGCTTAAAGAAAGCTCAGATTTTACAGCTAGAAAAACAGCTATTCGTAAAGCCAACCAAACAAGTCACTATTCAAAACGCGGCATTGCCATAACCCCTGTTAAGTTTGGTATTTCTTTTACCACTACCTTCTTAAATCAAGCAGGCGCATTCATTCTTATTTATGCAGATGGCAGCATTCAGCTTAATCATGGCGGTACCGAAATGGGGCAAGGCCTGCACACCAAAATGCTTCAAGTTGCCTCAACCACCTTAGGGGTAAGCGTTAAAAACTTCCGCATGATGAACACCGCAACTGACAAAGTACCTAACACTTCAGCCACAGCAGCAAGCGCAGGCAGTGACCTCAACGGCCAAGCTATAAAAAACGCTTGCGAAACCCTAAAAACAAGACTCGCTGAAGTCGCAGCAAACCTGCTAAAGCTAAACGCACCTGAAGATTTGGTGTTTGAAAACGACTTCATCTACTCCTCTCAACACCCTAAAGACCGCGTTAGCTTTAAAGAAACTGTTGCAAGTGCTTACCTAAACCAAGTCAGCTTGTCTGCTACAGGCTTTTACCGCACGCCCAATATTTACTTCAATAAACTAAAAGGCCACGGTAAACCCTTCTACTACTATGCTTACGGTGCTTGCGTAACTGAAGTCGAAGTAGACGGCTTTACAGGACAATGGAAGTTAAAACAAGTAGATATATTGCATGATGTTGGCAGTTCCCTAAACCCCCTTATAGACAGAGGTCAAATAGAAGGCGGTTTTGTGCAAGGCATGGGCTGGCTCACCATGGAAGAACTCGTCTGGGATGACAACGGCAACTTAAAAACCTTTGCGCCCAGCACCTACAAAATACCCACGATCAGTGAAATACCTGAAACGTTTAAGCTAAGCTTGCTTGAAAAAGCGCCTCAAGATGGCG
Source organism: uncultured bacterium (assembly GCA_964352605.1). Lineage (GTDB taxonomy): Bacteria > Deinococcota > Deinococci > Deinococcales > Trueperaceae > JAHEBB01. The sequence goes on from CAYGTA010000221.1 coordinate 5,337, forward strand.
TTATTTACGGTAGTAAAGCCGTTGGTGAACCCCCCTTCATGCTAGCTATTGCTGTAAGAGAAGCGCTAAAAGATGCTGTAGCTGCCTTTGCTAAATCTGCAAAGGTTAACTTAAAAGCACCTTCAACCCCTGAAGCCATACTGAGTGCTATAGAAGAAGCAAGAACAAAGTTACCCGTCGAAGATAGACTTACAGGAGATTAAAATGGAACTAAAACATCCCTATTTATTTGAAGACATACAAGGCTACACGCCTCATATAAGCCGTCTTATTTACATGATGAATTACGCCAGATTAGTCACCTTGCACTACGCACGAGACCTAAGTCAAGAAGAACTCGATACCCTCTTATTTCCAGAAAGTAACTCTATAGGCATGCTACTAGCACACATAGCGGCCATAGAAAAAGCATTTCAAGATTTAACCTTATTTGGTATTAATAGAAGCCCGAGTAGCCCTGCAGAAGTACTAGGTGAAAAAGGCCGCGAAGCACTCAAAGGCAAACCACTCGAGCATTACTTACATGACTTAGCAGAAGTTCGTAAAGTCACTTTAAATGAGTTTAAAAAACGAGATGACGACTGGCTTAATGAAAGCACACCTTGGTGGAATGATGAACCTGCTAATAATTACTTTAAGTGGTTTCATGTCTTTGAAGATGAAATTAATCACCGAGGGCAAATAGCGATTATCCGCAAGCAGATTAAATCAAAATAATAGGCGTTATTTAAGCAAATGCTTTGAGTGCTGCAACACGCTCAGGAAAGGCTTCTTTAAAACGCTCCCATGTTTCCCAGCTTGTTTCTATGCCTTCTCTTTCTGCCCACATGAAAAAGGGGGTAAAGAGTGAGCGTGCATGGCGTACTTCTTCTTTAAATATAAAGGCGCTTAAACCGCCTTCTTCTAGCATGCCTGTATCGCTATAAGCTTGTATGGCTTTGCTTAAGTCGTAACTTACTTGCCTGAATTCAGGTTGCCAAATGCCATTTTCTAAATGCAGCATTAGGTACTGCGCTCTGGGGTCACCATTAAAAGGTGAGCCTATAGCACCCGTATTAAAAAGGCGGTAGTTTGCAACTTGCCTATCTAAAGGTGAGTGTGTGTGTGACCCCACAAAAATATCAGCAGGAAAAGCTTTCGCTATGTCTACAACATCGGTTTCGGGGGTGCGTTCACTGTAGCCTTCACGGTAGTGCCTTGGGCTGCCATGCGTTACAAGTACACTATCGGCGTTAAGTATTTCAGGTCGGTACTCCATGGGTAAAGTACGGAGTTCATCAATCCAATTGCTACGCTCGAGTTGTTTTACGACCCAGTCTGTAGCACTCCAGAAGGGGTCAGTGAACCATGTTTGAGGTAGGTCATCATCTTTGTCTATCCATTTGCGAATGAGGTCGTCGTGGTTGCCTAGCGTTATGCTTAGGTTGTTGCTGGCTCGTTCGTTCCAGAGGGTTTGCATGACTAGGTCGTTGTTGGGGCCTCTGTTGACTAGATCACCATTGACAATAATGCTGTCTGGGTTTTCTTGCTTTATGTCTTTTAGGGTGGCTTCTAAAGCTTGCAGGTTGCCGTGTATGTCTGCAAGGATGGCTAGTTTCAAAGTATTACCAGTGTAGCAAAGAGCTGTTTTAAGGCTAGTGATTTGTATTTATTTTTTTGTAATACTTTAGTCATAGTTCATGAGCTACACTGATTTTAGGATGCCGAACCCCGCTTTACTTATTGGTAGTTCACAAGATCGATTGCAAGTTATGCATGAGGTTCTTAAGGGTTTGGGCTGGTCTATTAAGGTAGCTCAGCGCCCTCAGGAAATCATGAGTGCTATGCAAGAGCGTTATGAAGCTATTTTTTGTGATGAGGTTGTTAAAGGTGCTACGGTGTCTGGTATTCAGCGCTTTGCGCTTAAGGTAAACCCTAAGACGCCTTTTTATTTGTTTCGTAATCTTAACAATACAAAGTCTATTCAGCTGGTGGCTGAGCCTAAAGGTGTTTTGGCATTTCCGCCGATTTTAAGTCAGCTTCCTAAACCTGATGATTGGGAGCGTGACCCTAGTCTTACCCAAACGTTTGTGCCATTTGCTGGTAACTCGTCGCTTGTTCCTCTTACAGATGTACTTTCGGCTATGGGTATGGATAAGCGTAGTGCAACGATTGAGCTTGCTAATGGTCAGATGGGCGTTATTTATGTAAATAGTGGTTTGATTGAGGATGCTATTTCGTTTATTGACAATAGTCCTATTCGTGGTCTTAAAGCCTTAGGGCAGCTTTTGCAGCTGAGTGATATTGCTTATAGGGTGTTGCAATATAAAGTGCCTAGTCAGCTTTCTATTAAGCTGAAGGTTGATTCTGCACTTACTGAGGCGTCTAGGTTAGCAGATGAGGGTAAGCGCTATGACAAGCTTGTTAATGACTTGCGGTTGGTTTGCCCTAGCATTGATGCTTTAGCTATTGGTTACCCGTTATCTGCTACGCCAGCAAAAGGCTTTGGGCATGCTGAGCCGGCATTTCGTTTGGCTAAGGAGTTACTCGAGAAAAATAGAGAGACGATTACGGGGCGGCTTAATGAATTTTTTATTACGACAGATCGCGCTGCCTATGCGTTGGTTCATTTGGCTGAGGGTAATATTTTAATTGCGAGTTGTCCTGCTAAAGATCGCGCTGTTTTATTCAAAGCTATTCAAAATACCCAAGTGGCTAGTTACGTTT
>CAYGTA010000222.1:0-8034 GCA_964352605.1 uncultured bacterium
TGGTGTTTAATAAATTGACTAATAGGTCCTTTAGACATGATTGGACTTCCTTTAATCTAGCTAGATTTAAACATGGCCTGTCTAGTTTCTTAGCTTAGTTGCAAAAGTTTAAGCTCTTTAGGCTTTTGTTATTAAAGACAATGGTTAATCCCCAAAGTTATCCTAAACAGATTTTGAGTATACGATGTTTAGAATGATGTATAAACGATAAATATTTCTTTTTAGGCTAATGCCTATCAACTTAAAGCCTGCCATAAATCAATGGGGTCATTAGGCTTAATCTCTAAAACAAGCTGAGCCTCAATACGCTCAAGGTGATCAATCATAAGGTCTGTAGCTCGAGTGTTATTGTTTTGTTTTATAGCATCTAAGATAGCATCGTGTTCATCGCAGGGGCAGAGCACGGTTGTTGACTGAGTACCGCCATACATGGCAATAATAAGTGAGGTGCGTGCAATTAAGTCACGTAGCATTTCGGCCATAACTTGATTACCTGCAATGCTTGCCAATAGTAAATGAAATTCACCTGATAATCTAATCGCGTCACTACGTCGGTCATCGTCATGAGCTTTTCTTTCTTGCTTTGTGTTGCGCTCGAGTTCTTTTATAAGAGTATTTTGCTGGCTTGAGTTTAGGTTTTGCATGATATGTGTTTCTAGAACTAGGCGGGCTTCGAAGATGTCTTTTGCTTCTTGTGGGCTGGGTTGTGCGACGAAGGCACCTCTGAAAGGGATGAGGTCTACACATTTGTCATGGGCGAGTTCTTGTAAGACAGTTTTTATGCGTCTTCGGCTTGCATTAAAAATGGCTGCAAGGATTTCTTCTGTGAGTTTTGTACCTGGGGGTAGTCGTCTTTCGACGATGGCTTTATGAATGGTTTTGTAAATGTCGTCTTCGACTGGGTTTAGGGTTGGTGTTTTGTGAAGGCTTGCCTCAGTAGTTAACGTCATTTTTATCCTTTTGCTGGGTGAATCAATTTTCTTCTTGTATTTTCTGAGTTTATTTTATTCATAGGCAGCATGTTTTGCATGTATTTACTGGTTTTTATAATTAGGGCTTTGTTTGGGGGCTGGGTTAATAAAGCAGTCTTGGAGTAACTATTTTGAGTACTTACGGTGTGTTTGTAAATAAAAATAGTGCAAAAGATAACTTTTTATTGTACTTTATGCACAATTATTAATAAAAAAGAAATTTAGGTATCTAAAAAATTAATTAGTACAACTAATTGCTTGACATATTTTGTAAGTTGCGCATATACTTTGTCAGAGAGCGTCTTTGGGCCGGTAGGAAGGCTTAGTACCGCTCGAGTTTCGAAAATCCACTTGGGAGTTTGTTTAATTTAGAAAGTAACCGAGTTTAGACTCGGCTTTTACTACTGAAGATATTGTGCACAAAATTAAAAAAAATTGTGCACAAATTACTAAGCAGTAAGAAGGGAATTTATTGCTGAAAAATTAAATAAGATAAAAAATGCTCGCCTGTCACTTTCAATAATTCTTTAGGAGTAACCAAATGAAATTACAAGCCTTTAAACTCAAAAACTTAAACCTAATGCTTTTAGCTAGCATCTTAGCTTTTGCTATGCTTATGCCAAGCTTAGCGCAAAACCCTGTTTTGAAAATTGGTTTTGTTGGTGTAACAAGTGGACCTGCTGCTGCGTGGGGTACATCTAACTTGCGCTCTATGGAAACACGCGCTGCTTGGTTAAACGAAATCGGTGGCGTTGAAATTGGTGGAACAACTTACGATATCGAAATTGTATCGTTTGACGATCAAAAAGACCCTAAACTTGCTATTGCCGGCATGGAAAAAATGGCAGCAGAAGGCATTCACTATGTTGTTGGGCCTAATGTTGATGATGGCGCTGCAGCTGTTCGCCCTGTTGCAGAAGCTAATGATATCATTTATTTCCCTTACGCATTTCCAAAATCTCTTTATCAACCGCCAGCATCAAACGCAGTTTTAGGTATGGTTGCTAACTACCAATCAGGCCCAGCTATTTACAAATACCTCATGGAAAATAAAGGTGTTGAAACAGTAGCTTTTATTGCCGCTAATGAATCAGACCCTTTAAGCCAAAGAGATAGTGGTGTCGAAGCTGCCTTGGCCATTGGCTTAACTGTTGTTGCTGAAAAAGATACTTACCAAAGTGACACCAGAGACTTCACACCTGTACTAACACCCATCGTAAGACTACAACCTGACCTAATTGTGCTTTCAGGTGTTGCACCAGGTAACGCTCCTTTACTCATTCGCTCAGCCAGAGAACTAGGATACACAGGGCTCATCTCAACAGAAACCGCTCAAGACGCAGGTGTTCTAGCTGAAGGAGCTGGCGATCTTGCTAACGGATTTATTTCTGTAGGTGGCGCATCAACTCCAGAAATTCGCTCAGAAATGATGGAAGAATTCATTGAACGCTACATAGCTATGTTCGGTGAATACAACGACGAATCAAACACAAAAGTTTACGCACTCGAGTACATCCTTGAAACACTTAAAGCAAATCCGGCAGCTATGGATGATGTTGAAGCCTTTAAGTCAACTATGGATGATTTCTCTGCACCTAATATATACATGAAAGGTGACGCTGTATTAGAGTATGTCGGAACAAGCTCATTTGATCAAAAGCGTCAAATTGCAGTTCCCTTGGTTGTTAATGAATACCAAGATGGTGAGTTCGTAACCTTATTCGTTGCCAAAGTTGATTAATATTTATTCTTGAGACGCGTAGGGCTTAGGTTGACCTAAGCCCTACGCTCATTGGAGCTAGTAGAAAACCATGGAACAAGTTCTTGCAAATGGCATTTATTTAGGTGCCCAATATGCTTTAATTGCTTTAGGCTTAACCCTCATCTTTGCGCTTATGAATGTACTGAACTTTGCTCATGGGCAAATGTATGTGCTGGGTGGGTTTGTGACGTACACGATTTATGGACGTTGGGAGATGCCGTTTATCGTTGCCTTACTAGCTTCAGGGCTCACCTTAGCGGTTGTGGGTGCGTTAGTCGAAAAGTACCTTTTTAGGACAGTGATAAAACGAAGTGTGCGTGAAGAAAGCACAATGCTTTTAGCCGCAGCTATTGCCTTTTTCTTAGATGCCGTTATTTTGTTAGTCTTTGGTGAAAAGCAACGAGGGGTCCCTAAACTTATTAATGGTGTGCTCAACTGGGATTTTAGATTAATTATGCCTTACGACAGAATCTTCATAGGGTTCTTAGCTATGGTTATGATTGCTGCTTTTGTACTTTATATGCAACGAAGTAAAACAGGTCGTGCACTAAGAGCGCTTGCACAAGATCGTGTTGCGGCCCAGTTAATGGGTGTGCAAGTTGATCGCTACTCCATGATTGGGTTTGCTTTAGGCGCCATGCTTGCAGGCATTGTTGGGGGTCTACTGGTAACCATAACAGGCGTAAACTCAGGCATTGGTGGCCCTATATCTATTAAAGCCTTCATGATGGTCATGATTGGTGGAGCAGGCGTTATACCGGGCGCAATTGCAGGCGGATTCATTTTAGGTATGCTCGAGTCTGTTGGACTTACAGTCTTGCATTCTTATGGTGATATTACTTATCTTGTTATTTTTGCGTCACTTATGGTTTTTCTTAGCATTCGTCCGCAAGGGCTTATGGGGAAGCCATGGGGTTAAGTTGTGTCTAAACTAGAAAGATCTACTCTTTTTAAGCTAGGCGGAGCTAGCTTTTTCTGCCTTTTAGTCTTAATTATAATCCCTTGGCTTATTGGGCTCACAGGCAGGTTTGACCTTTATTTTACATTAACTTCAGTTGCTCTTTTGAGCATTGCCAGTGCAGGCGTTTGGATTACGTTTTATATAGGTCGTATTAACATTGGTCAAGGCGCTTACGCGTTGGCAGGTGGCTACGTTTCAGCTATTTTGATTATGAAGTATGGCTTTTCATTTTGGCTAACTTTGCCTTTGGCAGGCCTTTTTTGTGCCTTTGCTAGTATTCTTATTGGGTTTCCTATTTTGCGCTTACGCGGTGTTTATTTTGCCATGATTACTCTGGTGCTTACTGAGGTAGCAAAACTGCTTGCTTTGGCCTTACCTATAACAGATGGTGCAAGTGGCATTGTTAATATTCCTTTACCTGCAGCGCTAAAAGTTTTTGGGTTTACTCTCATTCCCGATTTTGCAAGCCTGAGTAATGTTAGATATGGTTTTTATATTTTGTCAGTTGTTCTTATGTTACTTTCTTACGCAGGTCTTTATCGCCTTGTCCATTCACGCATGGGTAGACTCTGCCGCTCGCTACAACAAAATGAAGAACTTGCCTCATCTGTAGGTATTAACATTGCTTACCTTAGGGTCGTAGCTTACGCTATATCCTCGTTTCTTGGGGGTATAGGTGGCGCAATCTTTGTAGCTATTTCACAATCGGTTTATCCTTCCAGTTTTGCTGTAAATGATTCTATTAATTTTATGCTTAACTGTTTCTTAGGAGGCCTAGGCTATGTATTAGGGCCGCTGCTAGGTACGTTTGTTTTGTATTTTGGTTGGGATTGGCTTTTTGAAGCAGGCAAATACCAGCTGCTCATTTTCTCCTCTGCTTTGATTATACTTATGCTTGTTTTACCTAATGGACTTTTAAGTTTGCGCTTTAAACGCAAGTCAAAGAAAGCTAAATCATGATGCCTGACTTACTTCATGTAGAACAATTAACACGCCGTTTTGGAGGTTTAACCGCGGTTAACAATGTTTCGTTTAAAGTTAAACAAGGCGAAATACTCTCAGTCATTGGTCCTAATGGTGCAGGCAAATCAACCCTCTTTAAACTCATTTCTTCTTTTTTAAAACCCAGTGAGGGTAAAGTTTTATTTAAAGGTGAGCGAATCTCAAATTTAGCACCTCACACGGTGGCACGTAAAGGGGTTGTAAGAACCTTTCAAGAAACCAGTGTCTTTAAGGATATGACGGTTCATGAAAATGTGGCCATTGCACATCATCTTCGCTCAAAAGCCAATCTGTTTGGCTATTTTTGGGGTTCACAAGCAGCGCGGCAAGATGTACAAAGTTTTGCTTATTCTACGGATGAGATTCTTGAAATCCTCAACTTGCTAGATGTTAAAAATGAGCTAGCTAGTAACCTGCCTCAAGGTCACCTTCGTGCGCTTGGCATAGCTATTGGGCTTGCCACAAAGCCAGATATTTTGTTACTAGATGAGCCTTTTGCAGGTATGAATCATGAAGAAACCATGCAGGCTGTAGAAATGGTTAAAGGCGTAAGAGATAGAGGAGTAACTGTTCTTTTGGTTGAACATGACATGGCGGCAGTCATGAAGATCTCTGATCGTATTGTGGTGCTGAATTTTGGCGAAAAAATAGCTGAAGGTAGCCCCAAAGCCATTCAAGAAGACCCCAAAGTTATAGAAGCATACTTGGGTATAGAAGATGAGTCGATAGGCCTATGAAGCCCTTGCTTAGTTTAAAAAATGTTGAAATGTACTATGATCATGTTTATGCTCTTAAAGGTGTCTCTATACACATTAATGAAGGTGAAACGGTTGCTTTAGTGGGTTCTAATGGCGCAGGAAAATCTTCAATTTTAAGAGCAATAACAGGCTTACAAGGCATACAAAAAGGTGAAATTAGCTACCAAGGACAAAGAATAGATGGTCTCAGTGCTGATAATATGGTCAAAATGGGTATAGCTATGGTACCTGAAGGACGCCGCATCTTTCCTTACATGAGTGTAAAGGATAATTTACTCATGGGCGCATTTGCAAGAACAGATAAAGCTGGCATAAAAGAGAGTCTAGACATGGTACTCAGTCGTTTTCCGCGCTTGGAAGAACGCTTCAAGCAATCTGCAGGCACCATGAGCGGTGGAGAGCAACAAATGATGGTCATTGCTCGAGCTCTTATGGCAAAACCTAAGCTCTTACTTATGGATGAACCCTCTTTAGGCATAGCTCCCAAACTCGTACAAGATATTGCCCGATCAATTGTAGCTATTAACCGAGATGAAAAAGTAAGTGTTCTACTGGTAGAACAAAACTCACGCATGGCACTGCGCATTTCACACCGTGCATATGCACTTGTTACAGGAGAAGTTGCTTTACAAGGAGAGTCTAAACACTTACTTCAAGATGACCGTGTTCAAAAGCTTTATTTAGGGGGAGAACTCTGATCGCTTTAAAAACACTTGAGTTAAGTAGGCTAAATTCATGACCTTTGATCTTGCCTTACATAACGGTCTTATAGTCACACCTAAGGCTTCTTTTAGAGCTAATCTTGGTATAAAAGAAGGAAAAATTGTAGCCATAAGTCAAGATGCCCTAAAGGCAGAACAAGATATAGAGCTCAACGGACAAATTGTTTTTCCGGGTGTTGTTGACCTGCATGTTCACTTTAGCGAACCCGGTCGCGAATACTGGGAAGGCTGGGAAACTGGCAGCTACGCTGCCGCTATGGGAGGTACAACCACCGTTATAGATATGCCTTTAAACGCTATACCAGCAACCACAACAGCTCGAGCTGTTGCAGAGAAGGCTGCTATTGCGAGCCTAAAGAGTAAGGTTGATTTTGCACTTTGGGGTGGTTTTGTAGATGACAATTTGGCAGATATACCGGCTTTAGCCAAATCAGGCATAATGGGCTTTAAAGCTTTTATGGTTGATACTAAAGACGATACTTTTAGATTTGTAAATGAAGAGCTGCTTTATGAAGGCATGAAATTTATAGCAAAAACAGGTCATTTTTTAGCTGTTCATGCTGAAGATGATAAGACAACGTGGGAACGCACAGCAGCTCTGCAAAAAGCAGGACGTAAAGACCGAGCTGCATGGGCCCAAGCGCGTAGTCCTGAAGTAGAGTTACTGGCTATTACAAAAGCACTGGCGATGGCAAAAGAAACAAACTGCCCTTTGCATATAGTGCACGTTAGTATTCCAGAAGGAGCCCAGCTAATAAGGCAAGCACAAAAAGCAGGTCAGCAGGTCAGTTTTGAAACTTGCCCACATTACCTTAGTCTCACAAATGATGATCTAATAAATATGGGTCCAGAAGCAAAATGCGCCCCGCCCTTGAGAGAACAAGCTCATCAAGATGCTCTCTGGAAAGAGCTTCTAAACGGCAACATTGATTTAGTAAGCTCCGATCATTCTCCTTGTACACTAGAAGAAAAAACAAGAGGAAATCATGATATTTGGGCAGCTTGGGGTGGCATAACCGGTATTCAAACCATGTTGCCTATTATGTTCTCAGAAGCTATTGTCAAACGAAACATGAAACTCGAGCTTCTCTCTGTTTTGTTAGCCACAAACCCAGCAAAGAGAGCTGGCTTATGGCCTCGTAAAGGCGAAATACAAGTAGGTGCAGATGCTGATTTAGTTATTATTGACCCCACTGAAGAATGGACTGTAGAAGAATCTTGGCTTAAATCAAAGAATCCACATAGTCCTTTTGTAAACTGGAAGCTTAAAGGTAAACCCAAACAAGTCATACTTAGAGGAAGCACAATCATGAAAGATGACGTTATTTTTGATTCTACGCAAGGGGCTTGGCTTAAGCCCTGATTAAGGGTCTGTCCAAGCTAAAATATATGACACTACTGTATAAAGTGCCTCGCCTTTAAGATAGGTCTTATGCTACTTTCTTGGGTTACTTGAGTTTTGAGGGTGTAACAAGTCTTGGCACTTAGGTTAGGCTTACAAAACATCACTTTTTGCAGTTCTATAGCCTTTTGCATTTAAAACGTTGGCTGTGTTTTAAATGCCGAACTAGCTGAGTAAACACGGATGGGCCAAGTTGATGCTGTGTTTAAGCTGAAAACTGCTCTACGAAACATTGCACCAGCAACCGAGTTGGTTTGTTTTACTCCCCTAAGATTCAGATAGTCTAGCTTCAGTGGTCGCACGAATGCTGCAACCATTCGTGGAAAAACTATTTGTTTAAAAACTCGATTTTGTTAGAGTTTAGAACGAAACTTTACCGTTGTTTAGTATGTGTTCAATTATAAACTTCAAACGTCATGGCGTTTTTACCCTTACTTTTAACTTGGTACATAAGCG
>CAYGTA010000223.1:0-8014 GCA_964352605.1 uncultured bacterium
TCCAAGATCGCGTTTACTTTATTAATAAAGTAAACGGAAATAGTATTAGCCCATTCGTTTTTACTCACCTAGTTCGGCATTTAAAACACTGCAAACGTTTTAAATGCAAAAGGTTGTAGTACAGTCATAGTATGAAGCAAAGCAGTTGCCAAAATAATCGCATCCGCTACAAAAATAGGTTTATTCGCTTGCTTGCCTTGCAACATGTTGGGTTATATCTTGTATCGACCAACAAAACAGCAAAAGTCAAATTCTATAACTTTACTTTGCTCAGGGTTTCCCCATGCTTTTTCAAGCTCAAAGTAAAGCTTAGCCAAAAAGCTATCACCTATAGCATCAATACATCTTCGTGTTGATGACCATGTATGAAGATAAGCTAGAAATTGAGCCAGTGTCCAATCTGTTTTCATTACAAAATCAGGTACTTCTATAGACTTAAAGGGAATCGGGATATCTCTGTAGTGATTCCATAATAGTTTGTTTTGTTTTGCCCAATAAGGTTCAATGACATCTAGCAGGTAGGTTTGAACAATTGTGTCCACATCAGGACTTAGCTTAGTCCAAGAATAACCCCAAGCGGCAAAAATGCCATTAGGTTTCAAAACTCTTTTTGTTTCTTTCCAAAAGTCTTCAAACTTCATCCAGTGTAACGCTTGAGCAACACAAACAATATTGAAATATTCTGAATCAAATGCTGTTGCTTCTGATGGAGACACCGTGTAAGTAACATAAGGATGTTTAAAGGCATTTTCAATTTGCTTAGGGCTAACATCAGTTGCTATCACTTCTTTAAACTGCTTCACCAAACTGATTGCAGATTGCCCATTACCACAAGCGCAATCCCAAGCTCTACTTGTTTCATTGCACTGTTTAGCTAAAAACACATATAAGTCCTGAGGATAGCTTGGTCGAGCTTCTGCGTACAACTCGGATTTATCATTAAATAGGTCTGTGTAATGCATATCAAGCAGAGAAATACCTAGCTATTCAAAGCGCTTAAATATAAGGGCTGCGTTTTGTCCACCAAAAGCAAAGTTGGTGCTTAATGCGTACTTAGCTTGTTGTTCTCTTGCTTCGTTAGGTATGTAATCTAAATCAAGTTCAGGGTCAGGTTCAAAGTAATTTCTGGTTGGTGGTAAAACACCTGTATGTAAGGCTTGTATTGTCGCTATGGCTTCTACACCACCTGCTGCGCCTAGCATATGCCCTGTCATTGATTTGGTAGATGATATAGGGGGTACCGTGTCACCAAATATGCTTTTGTAGGCTAAGGTTTCGTTTTTGTCATTGGCAGGTGTGCTGGTTCCGTGAGCGTTTATATAGCCTATATCGCTTTCATTTATACCTGCAGATTTTAGAGCCCATTTGACTGCGCGTATAGCGCCTGTTCCACCAGGGGCTGGCGCAGTTATATGGTGTGCATCTGCGCTGGTTGCGTAACCAACAACTTCTGCGTAGATTCTTGCACCACGTTTTTTGGCATGCTCGAGTTCTTCTAGCATGATTACGCCTGCGCCTTCACCTGCGACAAAGCCGTCTCGTGAGAGGCTGAAGGGTCGGCTGGCTGTTTCTGGACTGTCATTGCGTGTGCTTAGGGCTTTCATGACGGCAAAGCCTGCTATGCCCATGGGGTTCACGCAGGCTTCTGTGCCTCCTGCAAACATGAGGTCTGCTTCGCCTCGTTGAATGATTCTGTAGGCGTCACCGATTGAGCCTGAGCCTGTAGCGCAGGCGGTCACGACGGTAGTACTTGGGCCTAATGCGCCGTAGCGCATGGCTACGTGCCCTGAGGCCATGTTAGATATGACCATGGGTATAAAGAAAGGGCTCATTCGCATGGGGTTGCGTTCAAAACGCACTTTTGACTGATCATCCCATGCTTTTAGGCCGCCTATGCCGCTACCTACGCAAGTTCCTGTCTGTTCGCCTGCGACATCTTCTTCACTTAGGCCTGCGTCTTCTAAAGCTAAACTCGAGCCTATCAGGGCGTGGTGTACAAATCTGTCTAGACGTTTGGCTTCTTTTTTGTCTAGGTAGTTTTCTATGTTTATGTCTGATTCGCCTGCTATCTGTACGCTTAACTCTGTAGCGTCAAATAGGCTAATGGTTCTTATGCCGTTCTTAGCTTCATGTTGGGCACTTAAGAAGGCTTGTGCGCCTACGCCTATGGGCGTTACAGGACCTAGGCCTGTGACTACTACTCTTTTCATAATTCCTAACTTATCATTTATTGTTCTTGGGTCTACTGCTAACCGTTACGCTTTTGTGTGGTAACTGAAAGAAGCAATGAGTTTTTAACCCATTGCTTCTTGGTTTTTGCTTAAGCTGTTTAAGCGCTTTTTTCGATGAAGCTTACAGCGTCACCTACGGTGCGAATGTTTTCGGCTTCTTCGTCACTGATTTCTATGTTGAATTCGTCTTCTAAACCCATGATGAGTTCGACTACGTCTAGTGAGTCTGCACCTAGGTCATCTACAAAAGATGCTTCTATGTTCACATCGGCAGGGTCTGCGTCTAATTTGTCTGCAACAACATCAGTAATTTTTGAAAGTATTTCAGCTTTATCCATTATGAGTCCTCCTAAGAAACTAAACATGGTAGTTTAGCAGAATTTTGTGATTGTAACCCGAAATCATTAAGATTTGGCAAATGAACTACGCAAAATGCCTTTTTGGGTGTTTCTTTTCAGGCTAGAGCATTGTGTTTTAGTGCATGACCATGCCACCATCAACGGCTAGCGTTTGTCCGTTGACGTAGCTTGCGTCTGTGCTCGCTAAAAAAGCGACAACTTTAGCGACTTCTGAGGCTTGACCTAGGCGTCCTACAGGAATTTGGGCTATGTAAGCAGCTTTAAGTTCTTCAGCTAAGTTTGCGGTCATGTCGCTTTCTATGAAGCCGGGCGCTATGGCATTTACGGTTACACCTTTACCTGCGTATTCTTTAGCTAGGGCTTTGGTTAAACCTATCAGGCCTGCTTTGGCAGCTACATAGTTGGCTTGGCCTACGTTGCCCATTATGCCTACCACGGAAGATATATTAATAATGCGTCCCCAGTTGTTTTTAAGCATGCCTCTTAGCGCTGTTTTAGATAGGTAAAAAGCACTCGATAAGTTGGTATCTAACACGCTTGTCCAGTCATTTTCTTTCATGCGTAAAGCTAAGGTATCTTTGGTTATACCTGCGTTGTTTACTAAAACATCTAATGAACCCATTTCAGTTATGACTGACTTTACTAGGGCTGCACAAGCATCTGCACTTGAGACATCTGCAGCAAAAACGCTTGCTTCACCTCCTGCATCACGAATGTCTGTGGCAACGTCTTGGGCTGGCCCTTCAGAGCGAGCGTAATGCACCGCAACTTTATACCCTAAACGCCCAAACTCTAAGGCCATGGCTTTACCCAAACCACGACTCGAGCCAGTGATGAGTGCTACTTTTTTATCTGTCATGAACTTTCTCCCAGTGCTTCTTGCAGGCTTCTCATATCAACTATGCTTCTGGCATTTGGTTTTTCTAATATGCGCCCCATAAGACCTGTTAAAACTTTACCTGAGCCAAACTCTAGATATTCGTTTACACCTAAGCTATCTAGTTTTTCTATACTTTCTGTCCAGCGTACGGCTGCTGTAACTTGTTCTTCTAAAAGTTTAGGGGCGTCTTTTATGTCTTCTAGCAAGTTTGCTGTCACATTACAAACAATACTGAGCTTGGGTTCTTGAAAATTCACCGTTGCAAGATCTTTGGCTAGCGCGTCAGCGGCAGTTTGCATGAGGCTGCAATGAAACGGTGCAGACACCGGCAGCATAGCCACTCGAGCTCTCTGTTCTTTTAGGGTTTCGGCTGCTTTTTCTACAGCGTCTTTTTCGCCTGATATAACGCTTTGGGCAGGTGAGTTGTAGTTTGATATTTCGACGACACCTTCTGTTTCGTTGCATACTTTTTGAATGATGTCTTTATCTACTTTTAAGATAGCTGCCATAGCGCCTACGCCTTCGGGCACAGCGTCTTGCATGTAGCTGCCACGTTTATGTACCAGTTTTATGGCTTCTTGAATAGCTAGTGAGCCTGCTGCAACGTGAGCACTGTACTCGCCTATGCTGTTGCCTGCCGCGTAGCTAGGCAGGCTTCCACCTAATTCTTTATAAGCTGCAAAGGCTGCTGCTGAAGCAGCAACTAAGGCGGGTTGTTGATTGGCAGTTAGCTTGAGTTCGTCTTCTGGGCCTTCAAACATGAGCTTTAAGAGGCCCGGTAGTGCTAATTCTGCTTCATCTAATAGGGCTTTAGCAGCATGGCTATTATTATAAAAGTCTTGCGCCATGCCGACGACTTGTGAACCTTGACCAGGAAAAAGTGCTGCTATCAATGTGTTCCTCCCCATGTTAAAACAGCTGACCCCCATGTTAAACCTGCACCAAAGGCGACAAGTAGCAAGTTATCTCCGGCTTTTATACGGCCATCATCTAGGGCGTGAACAAGCGCCAAAGGAATACTTGCAGTTGAGCTGTTACCGTATTCATCTACCGTAACAACAACTTTATCTTCGGCAAGCCCAAGGCGTTCTCTAGCTGCATTAATAATACGTAAGTTTGCTTGATGGGGTACAAAGAGTGAAATATCTTCAATCTCTAAACCTGCCTTTTCAACAGCTTCAATAGTTGCGGTGTTCATAACTCGAACAGCAAACTTAAAGACTTCACGGCCGTTCATAAAGGCGTATTCGGCTAACTCTGTACCGTCAGGTAAACACTTACCAACTGCTTTTATATGCAGATGCTTGCCCCCTGAGCCATCTGAACCCAAGGTCATAGATTTAATACCGTAGGGTGCAGCTACCTTCTCAACAATAGTTGCACCTGCCCCATCACCAAACAAAACAGAGGTCTTACGGTCATTCCAATCAACAATTTTGGTTAACGTTTCAGAGCCAATCGCCAGCACTTTGTTAAACAAACCAGACTCAACATAAGCTTGAGCGATTGAAAGAGCGTAAAGCCAGCCTGAGCAGCCTGTAAGCAAATCAAAAGCACCTGCTTTTAAGTTAAAGTGCTCTTGCACCATAGCAGCTGTTGCAGGAAAAAAGGCATCTGGTGTATTGGTAGCAATAATCACCATATCAACCCCGTCTAAAGCTTTTTGCCCGTAACGCTCAACTAAATTCTCAACACTCTTAATCGCTAAAGTTGAAGTAAACTCATCATCACCTGCAATATGCCTACGTCTAATGCCTGTCCGTGACGCAATCCACTCATCACTTGTATCCATAATCTTAGATAAGTCATCATTCGTCACTACATTCTCAGGCGCAAACACCCCAATAGCGGTAATACCAGCATGTATTTTGGTCATATCAACACCATTTCTATAACTAAATAATCAAAATGCATTTATAACTCGAGTTTAGCCTGATTTTCTTTGGCTGTGCGTTTTGTATATGAGTGCGTTTTAGCTTTAAAGTCAGGGTTAAAGTTCAGTTTAATGACTATCTAGACTCGGTACAAATGAAAAAAGCTGCCCGAAGACAGCTTTTAGCTAAGCATTAAGCTTTAGCTTATGCTTCGATTTCAAGTACTTCTTTACCTTTGTACGAACCACAGTGTGGGCATACTTGGTGAGGGGGTTTCATGTCTTTGCATTGTGGGCAAGCGACAAGGGTTGGTGCGCTTAGTGCGTCATGACCACGACGGCTGTCACGTCTTGCTTTAGAGGTTTTTTTCTTTGGAACGGGATGCTTTGCCATTTTAGTTTCTAACTCCTTAAGTAGCTGGAAAAAGTCTATATTAAAGCCCTTTTTTGGGCAAACTTGCCCAGTATAGCAGAAAAAGAGCCTTAGGGTCTAATTTATTTCATTTTTTATTTTTTAACTCAAAATACGCATGCACAAGTCAGCACACCCTCTTTGCATTAAACTTAACCGTCTTAGTCAGATGACACTGCTTTTGCTTTGCGGCGCCAGCGTTTAGGCCAATAACGTATACTCAAAAAGACAATAAGCACAAGATCTAAGCTGTGTTCAAAAATAGTAAAAGGAATACCGTAACGCTCTGGGTCCCAGTAACTAACAGGGCTCATGAAGCGCAAATCCCAATTAAAGGGAAAGAGCAGTAAAGGGCCATCATCATAATGTAAAGGAATATCAATAAGGGTGTGCAGCATAGCTGAGCATAAAAGCCAAAAAAACCAGCCTGCTCCTTTTACGTGCTTGCGCCATAAAAAATAAGCAAGCGCAATAAAGATAGCCACAAGCAAAGGGCTATGAAACAGATTTTGCCCTGCCATAACCCAAGGATTATTAAAAAACCAATTGTTAAATAAATTCCAGAGTAAAGAATTAGCAAGCTCAGCAGAGCTAGGGTCTAAGTTAACCCCTCGACTCACATCAATAATGCCAAAAATGATGCCTACAATAATCAGAAACAAGTCAGGTAAAAATGACCCAAACAAAACTGCGCCCGTACGTAACTCAGGAAGTTTTTTAGCATCAACACGCTTCTGTACAGGTTCTCTAAGCGCTGCCGTAATAAAAAAATGTGAATAAGTATTCATAGCTACCCTCTTTGCTAAAGACAGCTAAGTTTAGCTGTTTAAACTCTATTGCAATGTAGGCTTGGTCTAAGCTTGCTAGCCTTTAAGTATAAATACCCAACAGCAACTTCTAAACCAAAACAAATACTTAGTCTTTTAACGCAAAACGCTCGAGTGTGACCCAAGAGAAGGCTATGCCTGATTCAGATAGTTTGTCTTCCCTACTTATTTCCTGCCATTCTTCTTGCTTGAAATCTGGAAAAAAAGTATCCCCTTCTATATCCGCGTGAATATAAGTCAAGTACATTCTGTTTGCCATAGGTAGCGCTAAAGCGTAGAGTTGCGCGCCCCCAATAACCATAATCTCTTTATTATCTTGCGCTGCTAGTTCAATAGCCTCTTCTAAACTATGAGCTTGTTCAGCACACTCGAGCTTTAAGTCAGTTTGTCTTGTTACAACTATGTGCCTGCGTTTAGGCAATAAACCTGGTAATGATTCAAAGGTTTTTCGGCCCATAATCATGGGTTTGCCAAGCGTTGTTTTTTTAAAGAATTTCAAGTCTTCAGGAATGTACCAAGGCATGTCATTATTTTTGCCAATGACTCGGTTTTGCGTTAGGGCAGCAATAAGAGAAATCATGTTTTAGTCCTTAGCTCAAAATAGTAGCCAAGCACTAGGCTTAACAACTTATTTTTTAAGGATGCCTGACCCCTTGCTGTTTTTCTATCTACGTTCACACTAAACTGCTATGGGTGCTTTAATGCGCTCGTGACTTAAGTAATTTAGCAGTTTAATATCTTCATAACGAAACGCAGAGATATCTTTAATATCAGGGTTTAAGGCTACTTGGGGTAACGGCAAAGGGTCACGGCTTAACTGCTCTTTAGCTTGCTCTAGATGGTTGCTATACAAATGAGCGTCACCTAAAGTATGTACAAATTCACCTGCTTGCAAATTACAAACTTGTGCAATCATTTTGGTTAACAAAGCGTAAGAGGCAATGTTAAAAGGTACACCCAGAAAGATGTCTGCACTTCGCTGGTAAAGCTGGCAAGATAACTTACCGTTAGCAACATAAAACTGAAACAGGGTATGGCAGGGCTGCAACGCCATGTTAGGTAAATCCGCAACATTCCACGCGCTCACAATAAGGCGTCTTGAATTAGGGTTAGTTTTAATTTCTGCAATAACGTCTTTAAGTTGATCTATAGTTTCACCATTTGCTTTTTTCCAGTTACGCCACTGAGCACCATACACAGGCCCTAATTCACCTTGCTCATCTGCCCATTCATTCCAGATTTTTACGCCATTCTCTTGCAAATAATGCACATTTGTATCACCAGAAATGAACCACAAAAGCTCATGCACCACAGATTTAAAATGGATTTTTTTGGTTGTCACCAGAGGAAAACTTTTCTCCAAATTAAACCGCATCTGGTAACCAAAAACACTTTTAGTCCCCGTGCCGGTACGGTCACCCTTAAAGCTTCC
>CAYGTA010000224.1:0-7986 GCA_964352605.1 uncultured bacterium
AAATGCTATAAATGTTTAATTGTAGAGCTTAGCTAGCTAAATAACTTTGCTCTAATCTTCTTTAAAACCTATCACTAACATGAATTACTTGCCCTGAATTAAGGTAATATTGCCTCACTTAAAATCACTCAAGTATGACTTTATTTAATTCATCTTCAGTCATGCTGCTTAGGCGTGCCCTTATGTTTTCTGCTGTTAGGGGTAGGCTTCTCATGCGTATGCCTGTTGCGTCATAAAGGGCATTTCCTATGGCTGCTGCCATAGGAACAGTTGAAGCTTCACCGGCACCTAAAGGGGCTTCGTTAGCTTGATTTAAAACGATGGTCTTAAGTTCAGGTACATCTGCAAAACCAAGTACCTTGTAGTCTTCCCAAGTTTGCATACCGTTGCCTTCTGGGTCAATTTCGACTTCTTCAAATAAGCATCTACTTATACCTTGCAAGGTGCCACCTTCTAACTGATTGACCAAACCATCATGATTAATGACTTGCCCTGCATCACAAACTGTAATGATTTCTTTAAGGCTTAGTCGGGCTGTTTCTAAGTTAATGCTTAGTTTGACAATTTGAGCAACATAAGCTTTGGTATTTTTGTACTGCGCAAAAGCCATGCCTACACCCTCAGCTGTTGCTTGAGAATGTGGCTGCCACGCAGCTTCTTGAGCTGCCGTTTCTATGACAGCTCGAGCGCGGTTATTTTTTAAGTGGCGTAAGCGAAAAGCAACAGGGTCACAGTTTGCAGCGTAAGCAAGTTCATCCATAAAAGATTCATTTGCAAACGTATTTGCGTATGCCCCAAGGGTTCTTAAGGCAGAAGTGCGTAAAGGACCCTGCTGGAATTTTGCGCTAAGGTGACTGTTTGCAAAAGAGTAAAGCGTTTCGGCATTTCGGTACGTACCTTCAGTAGGGCCTGTGGGATTAGCTTTGTCGTTTTTCAGTTCCCAACTGGCTCTTAAGCGACCCCCTTGCCCTGCAGGGCGCATAACATGACTATCACTCAAAACCTCAAAATTCCAATCAGAAATAATGCCTTCAGGTTTCAGGCTAGCTTTAAGATCAATCATCATGGCAGGTGAGTAAGGTTCACCTTGTAGCTCTTGCGCGACTTGCCACTGCACACGAACAGGCCTATTAGGCACAGCTAAAGCCAGCAAAGCCGCATCAGCTGCCACATCATCTGCACCATTATGCCCGTAGCACCCCGGGCCTTCTACATGAATAAGCTCGAGCTTTTCTTCATCTAAGTCTAGTAACTGCGCAAGTTCACGCCGTAACGGGTAAATACCTTGAGAATGCGTCCAGATTTTTAATTTATCTTCGCTGGCTAGCGCTATAGCGCAAGAAGGCGCAACCGAAGCGTGTGCTTGGTAAGGTTGAAAATAACTTGCTTTAAGCTGAATGTCATTCGGGTCTACAGCGTTAGAGCTTCCTTCTTTAACAATAAAGGTATTGCTTGCCAAAGTAGGCTGCTTTTCTAGCGTAGCTAAATCAGCTAGAGTCTGGGTCTGCCACTGAGCTTTTGAAGCTAAGCGTGTTACTGCTTTAATAGCCTGATACTCTTTTTGGCAAACAACCCCAACAAAGCCCCCTTGCTTCAAAAGCTTCATAACCCCAAGAGAGGATTCAATCTCAGTAGCATCTAGACTTTTTAAACGAGCATTGTAAAAAGAAGAGCGCAAAACACGCCCGTGCAGCATATCTGGAAGTTGTAAATCTTGAAGAAAATTGGCTTCACCACGAACCTTAGCCGGAATGTCAAAACGCTTGCTAGCCCGACCTAACAGCGTATAATGCTTAGGATCTTTAACCTGCACAGAACCTGAAAAAACTTCTTCAAGATTCAGCTTAGCTGCAAAATCAGCGTAACGACCCAAAGCCGTAGGCTCAGCAACATGCCAAACCAAAGCGTCTCTAAGCTCGAGTTTTTCTTTAGCTATCTTAAGTTCCTTAGCTGCTACTTGCCAGATGCTTTCTTTAAGCTGCGCAGCAACAAGCCTTAAAGCAAGACCACTGTTCTCTAACGAAGCACTACCCGCAGTAAAGCCCTCATCAGGCGAATGCTTTGTACTAACTAAAGGCACACGAATGCGCTCGAGTGGCATGTCTAGTTCTTCTGCCACTATCATGGCAAGCGCTGTTTTTAAGCCCTGCCCTAACTCAACCTTACCGCTAAACACAGTAACTGTATTGTCATTATTTAGCTTTAACCAAGACTCGAGTTTTGGGTATTTCTCTAAAATAGCTGGAATGCCGCTAATATGCGTAAAGCTGTCCTTCATACAGCAGTCCTTTTACTTGCTTTAACAATGGCTTTCAGAATGCGACTGTGACTACCACAACGACACAGATTCTCATTAAGCGCCTCTTGAATATCAGTCAGACTCGAGTTTGGTTTGTCTTTTAGCTGCGCTGCTGCGGTCATAATAATGCCAGGAATGCAGTAACCACACTGCGCTGCTTGCTCATCAATAAAGGCTTGTTGTAACGGCTCGAGTTCAGCTGCTAGCCCTTCTATAGTGACTATTTCGCTACTTCTTAGCGTTTCAATAGTGACTGAGCAAGAACGCTCAGCTTTGCCATTAATCATGACAGTACAAGCGCCACAGTGCCCTTCTAAACAGCCTGCTTTGGTGCCTGTTAAGTTAAAGTCTTCACGTAAGACAAAAAGCAATGGCGTTTCAAGCTCACTAGGGGTTTCTTTTAAATCACCATTTATGGTTAGTTTTGTTATTGACATGGTTTATTTAGAGCTTCCTTGAAGCTTTGAGGGGTAACACTTTCTATCATTTTAGCTGTTTAAGTATACCGCTGAACAGCTATGAATGTAGCGGCATTACTAAATTTAAAAAAGAGCAGTAAATAAGTTTTATTTTGCTGCATTTAGGTAATGTGGAAATCTGCCCCAAAATAACTTAAGCCGAGCTTCTTAGCTACATTCTGAGAGGCTGTGTTACTCCAAGAGGTACTGTAAAGCGGGATGATTTCCTTTGCTAATAAGGCATTTGCCCAGCCTGAAACTGCATTAAAAGCGTGCCCTTTACGGCGGTAGGCACTCAAAGTCTCAATGCCTGCTTCATGTGCCTGATCGGTAATGCGTACACTCGCACACACAGAAACAGCAAGACCATTATCAATGGCGGCCATAAACGGCTGCCTATAGGGCACATCAGCAAGCCAATCATCAAGACCAGCTTCAAGTAATTCGGCATTAGCAGGCGTAATGTGCAGGGGAGCAATACTAGCCTTAATCGGCTTATAACAGTAGTAGCTAGGCCCCTGCCATATGGCTTTTATCTCTTCATGAGCAGATAAAAGATGAATATAAGCATCTTTGAATTTAGGGTCTTTTAGCACAGCCCCTGTTTCTTGAACACATAAAGCCTCGAGCTCTTCTATAAGCTCAGTAGGTAAATCTGCCCGAAAACGCCAGACATTACCAAGGCCCGTTCGACCTAGAAAAAAACGAGGCACAACACCACCATCCCACTGGTTAATAGCAAGCATGCGCATTTGCTCATCATGCACATACAAAGCATTAACATGCATTTCCATAAGCTCGAGTGCGTTGGGCTGTTGATGAGACAAGTTGCTCCTTTGAATGCTTTAGTCCTTAGATTCTAACCATTCACAATGAAGGGAGTTCAGATCTGCCAGCAGTCTTTTGATATCCATGATGCAAAAAAGATACGCATTGTGATGTTTAAGCGTGTTTAGCTTATCGAAATTTTGCTTTCAAAGGATGATTACTCTAATCAAAAGGTATGATGCTCTTAATAGCAAATTTACGAAGGCAGTTAGCAGCTAAGTTCTTAATTTAAAGGCTAACTGTTTGCACTCTCAAATAAGGTTTAGAACCTTTTTGTAAATGCTTTAAGGAGCATCAATGAAATACCGTCGTTTAGGAAAAACTGATCTTAAGGTTTCTGTTATTGGCATAGGGACATGGCAATTTGGTGGCGAGTGGGGTAAGACATTTACTCAAAATGAAGTGAATGGCTTGTTTGCTAAAGCTAAAGAAGAAGGTATTAATTTAATTGATACTGCTGAGTGTTATGGCGATCATCTTTCTGAAAAGCTTGTGGGTGAAGCTATAAAGAAAGACCGTGGAGATTGGATTGTTGCCACCAAATTTGGTCATGGCTTTGCGGGTAACTTTGCAAGGCACCAACTCTGGTCAGCTGATGATGTTCTAAAGCAACTGGAGGCCTCTTTAAATGCCCTTCAAACAGATTATATTGACTTGTATCAGTTTCACTCTGGTGCAGATGAAGCGTTTGATAATGATGAACTGTGGGCCATGCTTAATGAACAAGTGCAAACAGGCAAAATAAGGCATTTAGGTATTTCTATTGGCAAAAACAGTAATCTGCATCAAACCGCTAAAGCAAGCCAGATTGGCGCGAGTACCATTCAGGTTGTTTACAACCGTTTAGACCGCGTGCCAGAAGACGCTGTTTTTCCGTCATGCGAAGCTCAAGATTTAGGGGTTCTAGCCAGAGTGCCGTTAGCAAGTGGTTACTTGAGTGGTAAATACAAACCCGGTGATACTTTTACTAAAGAAGATGACGTTCGGTCACGCCATGAACGTGAAGGGGTTCAACGCAAACTCGAAGAAGTTGCGCGCATAAAAGCAGACTTACCCGAAGGAACAGACATGGCTGCGTGGGCACTCGCATGGTGCTTGCAGCATGACGCGGTGACTTGTGTCATACCGGGTTGTAAAACAATTGAACAAGTAGAAGCAAACGCTCGAGCTGCTGAGCTTGATTTGGTACGTAATGATCATCCGCAAGCTATAGTGAGCTCTTTTTAAACCTAGGTAAACAAACAAAAGCAGCGATTCTAGAAAGGGATTAGCCTATGCTTAGAGCGCAACAAATTGAACATTTTCGCAACAATGGTTATGTTGCTGAAGAAAATTTTTTTGATAAGCAAGAACTAACAGCCATGCTTTCAGAACTCGAGCGGTTTAAGCGTGAGGGGTTAGGACGTAATGTGGTGACTTCGGGGGACGGTAAAACGCCGTCTTCAGATAAAGTGAATTATCAAGTTATTCCTTTGAATGATAAGAGTGATTTGTTTCGGGCGTTACCTTTTTATGACAAGGTGATACGTTGTTTAGAGCAGTTAATTGGTCAGCCGCTGGTGCGGCATCTTGATCAGATTTTTTTGAAACCAGCGAAGAGTGGTGAAGGTACCGCTTGGCATCAAGATAATGCTTATTTTAAAATAGCTGACCCAACAAAAGCGACGGCTATGTGGATTGCGCTTCATGACGCTAATCTTGCTAATGGAACTTTGCATCTTGTGCCTAACAGTCACTTAGAGATGTTTGAGCATGAGCGTGACTTGAATAGTGATCATCATATTCATATGAAGGTTGATGAACGTCGCGCGCTACCCATTATTTTGCCAGCAGGAGGGGTGGTTTTCTTTAACTACGGTATTGCACATGCAACTAAGCAAAATACAACAGATCATGAGCGTGCAGGTTTAGCCTATCATTTCTTTAATTATGATTATAAAGAGGGTGTCAAGATAAGTGATAAAGCAGTTCACTTAACAGGAAGTCAAGCAACCGGTGGGCAGCGTGAGTACGGTGTCAAGGTTGCAGGCACATGGCAGCAAGAAGTTAGCAAGCTAGCCTAAGGACGGGTGAGTTATGAACATTCGATTTGGTAAAGAAACACTCGAGTTTCCATCCGCAGTTATGACTGAGTTGCGGGAAAGTCAAGCTTTGCTTGGTGACATGGCCGCACTTAAGCAACGCATGGCTGAAGATGGCTATGTGTTTATGCGTGGGTTGCTTGATAGAAGCAAGGTTTTGCAAGCAAGAGAAACTATTTTGAAGCATATGGAAGCTCATGAAGCACTTACGCCTGACACGCCTTTGCTTGAAGCGGTTATGCCTAAAGGCGGTAAATCTGTTGCCATGATGGGACGAAAGCATATTACGCATCATGATGATGTTCTGGCAGTACTCGAGTCTCAGGAGCTTTTTGAGTTTTTTAATGCTTTTTTTGCTGAGTCTGCCTTGAGTTTTGATTACAAGTGGCTTCGTGCTGTTGGCAATGAGGAGTACACAGGGGCGCATATGGATTTTGTTTATATGGGTCAGGGTTCAAAAAATCTGCATACTATCTGGATTCCGTTTGGTGATATTCCTGTTGAGCAAGGCACACTTGCTATCTGTGCAGGCTCTAATCATTTAGAGAGTTTTGCTAAGTTGCGCAGTACTTATGGGCAAATGGATGTTGATAGGGATGGAGTTGAAGGTTGGTTTACGAAAGAGCCTTTAGAAATTACTGAGCGTTTTGGTGGTCAGTGGCAAACCAGTCATTTTAATGCGGGTGACATGATTTGTTTTGGTATGCACACTATGCATGCCTCAACGACCAATCTGACAAATCGGTTTAGGCTTAGTTGTGATGTGCGTTTTCAGCCTGCAAGTGACCCTATGGATAAACGCTGGCGTGAAAAAGGTGTGGGTCATACGCCGCATGCAAGTATTCGTCCGATTGAAGACCTTCGGGCTAAATGGGGTGTTTAACAGTGCTTAAAGGTTATAGAGTAACCTTACCGTCATCATTGAGGGGTAGTAGTCGCTCTAGTTCTGCTGTTAAGCCTGTACGAAACGTGTTGGCTAACTGCACAGGGCGACCAAACTCGCTACGCTTGTTGCCCTGCTGAATCCAGTTAAGGTAGGCATACAAATACCTAATTTCATGCTCAATTTCCCAAACGTAATTATAAACAGAATAAAGCAAGTCACGGTTTTCTAATTCTGTAAGTTTACGAAAGAGACGGCTAATAGTCTGACTTGTCTGCTCGAGTCTAAAAAACGCATTCCCCCAGCTTTGCGGTTCAGAGCTTAGCATCATACGAACATCAAGCAGTAAGGTCTTAACGCTATTGCCATGCTCAAAAAACAAGTAAAAAAGATCAGCAAGCAGTTCAAGCTCAGCAAGCGAAATTGCCTCTTTACCATGGGTTTTAAAACGCTTCAGCCATTCTTTTAAGGCGTCTTTGTAAGCAGTTTCAAGCTCATAACTGTTGTCACTGGCATATCGGCCTAGTGTTCTTAAAGGAATAAAATTAGCTTCAAACTCATTATTGGGGTTACTTAAGATACCTCGAAGTTCCTTTTTTAATTCAACGCTTCTGCCGGCAAACGGACCAAAATAAATACGACGAATGTCATAGTCATTTGCATGCAGATTATCCCAAATCAGGGGTTTGCGTTTTAATACCTTTTGCAGCTCAAGAATAGAATCAAGACTAATTTCTTCAGAAACGATTTCAGGGCCTGTCCAGAAAATATCAATGTCAGCATCTAACTGGTCTCCGAGTTCACGAAGGTAGCTCGAGTCTTTTACCGAAGGATTAGCCATACGCCCGCAGTACTCTGTTGGGCAAAAAAGAAATAAGCCTTTTTTCTGCTGGCGAACATGAGCAAAGACTTCATTCGTAAGATAAGCTTGCGCTTGCGCAAATGAAGCAAATCTGGCAGCATCAAGCTCAGTCATTTCAAAGGGAATGTCATCAAACAAAATGCAAAAATGTTCAACGCCACTGTTAAGAAGCTGATCAATCTTAGTTTTGAGTGCGCTTAGTTCAGCCTCATCAGCGTAACGAACATCAAGACCCGGCGCAAGCGTGTAGATAAAGGAAATATCTTTTAGCTGACAATGATTAAGCAGGCCTACAAGTTCTGCCAATTCTGTTTCAGTGTAGAGTTCACGCCAAGCCGCGCGCATTTTTAGGTCATCTTTAGGGCCATACATGTAAGTATTCATGCCCCAAGACGCCATCCAGTCAAAAAGCTCGAGTCTTTGTGCTGTTGTCCACGGGCGACCGTAAAAACCTTCAATAACACCACTTAGTTCCATCATTACCTCCCAATCAAAAAATTAGCTTATGCCAAGCATTTCTGTGGTTTAGACTTGAAGCCCTCGATTATGCAACTTTAAATAGGATTTCTATAGCC
>CAYGTA010000225.1:0-7884 GCA_964352605.1 uncultured bacterium
TCAAAAAGCGCACCAGATGACTTATTTTTACTTGAAGATGGTTTTACCGACTGGGACGCTGACGGGCAACCAGCCATGAACCGCGCAGACCTACTCGGCGAAACCCCCAGAGTAATTGGTACAGGCGGAGAAAAATTCACAGGCGTAATTTACTCGAGTGGTGACATTGAGCGTGTAACTGGCCCAAGTCGCAACCCAAGCACTAGCACTAAGGCTTCAGATGCTAGACCTGCCTTAGCTTCATACTCAAAATTAACCCTAACTGCAGACAATGACATTCGCATAACAGGTGACCTTAGTTACGAAAACTCACCCTGCTCGAGTTCTGCGCAACGCAATGCTGATCGTACTGTTACACCAGCTGTTTGTAACACCTTAAATGCACAAAATGTACTGGGTATGTATGTTGATGATGGTGACATTTTGATTGGTAACGCCAACAGTGACAGCACACAAAACGCTCCTGACAATGTAGTTATTCAAGCTGTGCTTATGAGTGGTAAAGGCGAAGTAACCGTTGAGAACTATAGTTCTGGTTCTTCTCGTGGCACTGTGAACCTAACGGGTGGTATTATTGAAAACTACTATGGTGGTTTCGGAACCTTTAACAACTCAACAGGTACCATGCAAACGGGTTACTCACGTAACTTTACTTATGACCCGCGTATGGCTGCTGGTATGGCTCCCCCTTACTTCCCTGTTATTGTTGAAGACAAACTTGCTAATGTAACTGCATTTAGTTACGGTCAGCGTGAACAGATTTACTAAGCTAAGCTAATCTTTTAAAGTAAGCTACGTGACTTTTACACGTAGCTTACTTTTTTACCTGACACATAAACTGCTTGCAAGCAGTCTTCTCTAGCTAGCGTAAACAGGGCTGCCAGACTTGCTTCAGCACTTGGGCTTTGCTTTAAAGTTTGCGCTAGGGTGCTATTTTCTGGTGGTTTTACAACTATAAAGTCTGCTTGTTTGCCTTGTTTAAAGTCAGCAATTTCTTTATCTAAATGAAGTGCTTTTGCACCTGCAACCGTTGCTAAGTAGAGTAAATGGCTTGCTGTTAAAGGGTAGCCATTATCATGTAGCATTTGGCCTTGGTAACTCATAAGGCTTTCTTTAAAGAGGCTAAAACCAGTGCCCCCACCGACATCTGAACCTAAAGCAAAATTGACATCTTTATTCAAGTGCCGTTTCATGTCAAACAAACCACTACCTATAAACATGTTGCTGCTTGGGCAATGGGCAATGCTTGCATGTGCGCTTGCTAAACGGCTTAACTCTGAGTCAGTCACATGTACGTTGTGAGCAAAAACAGAGCGGCTTGTGAGTAAATTATGGTTTTCGTAGGTTTCTAGATAATCTTGGCAGTCAGGAAAAAGCTCTTTTACCGTAGCGATTTCTTCAGTTTGTTCATTAATATGACTGGTAAAAAAAACATCTGGATAGTCTTGTAAAAGGTTTCCGCAAACTGCTAACAAGTCATCGCTACAAGAAAGTGAGAACCGTGGTGTAACTGCGTAGCGCAATTTATTGTGTTTATGCCAGCGTTCTATAAGTTCTTTATTATCGTCATAGGCTTGCTGCGGGCTTATGTGCAATTCGTCTTTAAGTAACCTATCACCTAGCACAAGGCCAGAAGTTATACGCAAGCCAGAAGCATCTGCTTCTTCAAAAAAGGCATGCATGGCGTTTTTAAAGTGTGCCCCAAAAACAAGCGCTGTGGTTGTACCATTTCTAGCAAGCTGCTTTAAAAATTGATTCGCCTGCTGCTTTGCATAAGCAGCGTCACTAAACTTTGCTTCTTCAGGTAAAGTGCGGGTATCTAGCCACTCTAAAAGCCTTAGGCCCATAGCACCCAATACAGGAATTTGTGGGTAATGCACATGGCAGTCAACAAAGCCCGGCAAAACAAAAGAATCTTTATAATCTAAAACCTGAGCTTCTGGATGGCTTAATTTAAGTTGATTATAATCACCGGTTTCAAGAATAAGCCCATCCTTAAAAAGCAAGCCTCCCTCTTCAAAAACCTCAAGCGCACCATTGTGTTCAAACGGGTTTTTAGGCGTATGGAAAAGCTTGCCCTTAAGTAACTGACTCATAACTGGCTTTTAGCTTTCAAGGCATCCTCAAAAATCATTTTTGTATGATACATACGAACTTTCCCAGCCTCAAAAAGAACATCAAACTCCGGCTTAGAAATATACTTACAATCATTAATTTCACCTTCAAACACAGGCTCAATAAACGCACCCTCATCAGCTCGAGCTAACCATACAAGCCTTAGTACGTAATCACCATCATCAAAGATACCCACATAAGCATTTAAGAAACACTCGAGTTTTAGCTTTAAGCCTGTTTCTTCAAACGCTTCTCTTAAGGCTGCTTCTTCGTAGCTTTCGTTACTTTCTACGCTGCCTGCCGGTATGTGCCATAGCCCTTTGGCTTTGGGTTGATTTTCTTGCACCATTAAGAGCCTATTTTGCTCATCGAGTACAGCTACGCCAGCGCTGTAGGCATTTACGGGTATTACACGTGTTTTATCGTATTGCATTTAAACCTCAAAGGGTACTATTTTATGTTTAAAGACATCTACTAGGCCTTTATCTGTTAAGCGTAATTCTGGAATGACTGCTAAACCTAAAAAACTCAAAGTCATAAAAGGTGCAGGGAGTTTATTGCCAAGGCTTGTTGCTGCTGCTTCTAGAGCATCTAGCTTTGCTCTTACGGCTTCTAGCGGTTCATGGGTAACTAAGCCAGCTACAGGTAAAGCTAGTTCTGCTAGCACTTCGCCATCTTTAACAGCAATAAAGCCTCCACCTAACTCTTCAAGACGTTTACATGCTACAAATAAATCTGAGTCGTTTGTACCCACTGCCAATATATTGTGATGATCATGCCCTACAGTCGAGGCAAGTGCACCTGCCTGCAAGCCAAACTCTGATACTAACGAAACCCCAACTCCCCCTGTTTTGCCGTAACGCTCCACGCAGACGAGTTTTAGTAAATCACGTTTGGTATCTGCTACAACTTCACCGTTGTTAAGAGTAGGTTCAACATGAATTTCTTCAGTTAATACCTGATAATGGATAGGCTTTATACAACGAACAGTTTTTGCAGTTGTAAAAAGCCTAAAATTCTCAAGGTTTAAATTGGGTAGTTTAACGGTCTGACTTACTACAGCATCATCTGTAACACTAAGCTCTATAGCGTTCACAAGTTTAGAAGCTCGAGCTACAACTTTACCGTCTTTAATAACAGTATCAACTTTAAAGTCTGCAAGGCTTTCTAAAATACTTAAGTCAGCCATGTAGCCAGCTGCTATGGCACCACGTCTGTTAAGCTGATAGTGCTTAGCTACATTGTAACTAGCACAACGCACAGCGTAAACAGGGTCAGCACCTGCTTTTATGGCCATACGCACCAAGCAATCAACACCCCCCTCATCGAGTAAATCATGAGGCAAGCGGTCATCTGTTACAAAGCCAATACGGTCACCATGTTTTGGCTCAAGCAAAGGCATAAGCGCTTCTAAATTACGTGTAACACTGCCCTCTCGAATCATTAAAAAAACACCATTTTGAAGCTTCTCTAAACCCTCAGCGAGCGTGGTTGCCTCATGATCAGAAGCAATACCAGAAGCCAAATAAGCCTGCAACTCTTTACCCGTTAAGGCAGGCGCATGACCCTCAGGGCTTTTACGGTACACTTCTGCCAAAAGTGCCTTAGATACATTCTCTTTATCTGCCGCAATAATCGCAGGAAAATTCATAATTTCAGCCACACCCACAACACTCGAGTGTTTTAGCAGTTCATTAATTTCTGCTAAGCCTAGAGTCTCTCCTGAGGTTTCTAATGGTGTGGATGGTACACAGCTTGGTACGGTCACCCAAACATCAAGAGGTAAGCCTTCACTTTGCTTAATAAGCCACGTTATGCCTGCAACACCCGCCACGTTAGCTATTTCGTGTGGGTCGCAAACAACGCCTGTTACGCCTCTGGGTACAACGCCGGTGGCATATGCACTTGGTGTTACCAGTGAAGATTCAATATGCACATGGCCATCTATCAGACCTGGAACAAGATGTTTTCCTTGTAAATCAATCGTGTCATCAGCTTCAGCATCTTCGTATGCTTGACCTACTGCCGCTATCATGCGACCAGCAAGCAGAACATGGGTTTGTTCAATAGCTAAGGTAAAAACATTTAGCAAAGCTGCGTTCTTTAAAAGCAAAGTGCCTTTTTTTCGCCCACTTGCAACCTCAATAGCAAACTGGACTTCATCTAAGCTAACTGTGGTGGAATCAAGCTGCTCTAACATGCATCTAAGTATAACTTTCCCAAACCTTAAGATTGCGCAAAGTTCAACATACTTTCATGTTTTCACAGCTATAGCAGTTTTCATCTTTAACACAGCATTGACTTAGCCCCTCCGTCGTTACTCACCTAGTTTTGCATTTAAAGCTAGCTAAGCGTTTTAAATGCAAAAAGCTATAGCAATCTATTGAAAATAAACTAGGCTTTAGTTATCTAAAAGCTAGTCTTGCATGTATCTACGATTTTCAAAAAACCACAAGAAGACCGTTTATTGAAGATTTAATACGGTAAGACTTCGCATTCTTATATGCAAAAATCTTATAAACTGACGCATGTCAGACCAAAAAGCTAGTTCAGAAACCACAACAACAGCCGTTGATAACATAAGTGTAAGCCAGCACCGCATAAGCATAGGCGGGCAAACCCTCAAATACACTGCCAAAACAGGCATGGTGGTACTCAAACAAGAAAGTCTAAAAACAGGCGAAAAAGCTGGCGAATTTGAAGGCGAAAAAGCCAAAGCAGAAATCTTCTTTACTGCCTACACCAAAGATGATGTGCAAGACGCAGGCCAAAGACCCCTAACCTTTGCCTTTAATGGCGGACCGGGCTCGAGTTCTGTCTGGTTGCACATGGGTACGCTTGGGCCGAGGCGCGTCATGATGGGTGATACCGAGCCGTTTGCACCTCCTTATAAACTCAGTAATAACGAGTTTAGTTTGTTAGATGTTACAGATTTGGTGTTTATTGACCCTGTAGGTACAGGCTACAGTCGCCCAACAGAAGGTGAAAAAGCGAGCAGTTTTCACACGTTAGAGCAAGATATTGAGAGCGTAGCGGAGTTCATAAGGCTTTACAGTAGCCGAGAAGGACGCTGGTTAAGCCCTAAATTTTTAGCAGGTGAAAGTTACGGAACCACTAGGGCGGCTGGCTTAGCTGGGCATTTACAAGAACAGCATGGGCTCTACTTAAATGGTCTTATGCTTATATCCGTTGTTCTTGACTTTAGTACTTTACTGTTTGCTGCAAATAATGATTTGCCTTATTTGCTGTACTTACCCACCTACGCAAGTACTGCGCATTACCATAATAAATTAAACACTAAAAACCAAGCCAAAGCACTTAAAGCTTTAGTTGCTGAAGTAGAAGCGTTCACTATAAATGAATACGCAGCGGCACTCATGAAAGGCTCTAGCCTAAGTGAAAAAGAGCGTCTGCGGTTGGTGCGTAAATTAAGTGAATACACTGGCCTTGAGCAAAGTTACATTGAGGCAGCTAATTTACGTATTGAGCATGTTCGTTTTTGTAAGTCGCTGCTACGCTCTGAACATAAAACAGTGGGTCGTTTAGATAGTCGCTTTACCGGTCGAGATCGTGACAGTGCAGGTGAACACTTTGAACACGACCCTAGCTTTAGTGCCATTATGGGGCCCTACACCGCTGTGTTTAATGATTACGTTCGCACTGAACTTGGCTTTAAGCACGACATGCCTTACAAAATTTTATCTATGGAAGTTAATCAAAATTGGAAGTGGAATAGCGACAATCACCATGTCAATGTGGCTAGCACATTAAGTAAAGCCATGAACATGAACCCCCACTTAAAAGTACATGTTGCGAACGGCTACTATGATTTAGCCACACCTCACTTTGCAACTGAATACACCCTGAATCACTTAGCCATAGATGCTGAACGCCAAGAAAACATAAGCTCGAGTTACTACGAAGCAGGTCATATGATGTACCTTCATGAGCCTTCTGTTGAAAAACTAAAAGCTGAATTAGCAGCTTTTGTAAAGGCAAGTTCAAACCTCTAAACGTGAATTTAGAGCTTCCCTTTTCAGCCCTTAACTTAAAGCGTAATCCTTTTGGTGAATTAAGCCAAGCTGAGCGCGCTAGGCTTGCAGTTACAAATCTAAGTGAGTTTAGCGCCAAACTAAGCCAGACGGGTTTTGCCTTGCAGGTTTTAGGCGAGCAAGGTCGCGGTAAAACCACGCACCTATTAGCCCTAAAGCAAGCCTTTCCAGATGCGCCTTATATTTACTATGCAGAAGATGGCCCTAAACCCCCTGTACCCAAAGCTCCCCTGCTATTTCTAGATGAAACGCAACGCTTCAGCAAACAAGAACGCAAGCAAATCTTCAAGCAAAACGCTAGTTTTGTTATAGCTACCCACGAAAATCATGAAGCTGAACTAAAAAAAGCAGGGCTCGACTGTGTCACACTAACGCTTTCAGGTTTAAGTAAAGAAAAACTCGAGCGTATTCTAAGCGCAAGAATAGAAGCGTCACGTAGAAACCATGGGGAGCTTCCTTATTTTAGTCAAGAAAGCATTCAGAAGCTTATAAAGATGTTTGAAGATGACTTAAGAAGCATGTTTGACTACCTTTATGACATCTTTCAAAGCCTAGAAAAGCCAACAGAGATTAAACTTTAAACATGCGCAACCAATGTGACTTTGAATTTGAATTTAGTAACAACCAACAAATCTTTGAGGCAGGCTCGAGTGTTCAGGGTTTGCTAACCATTATTCCTAAAACCAATTTGCGCTGTAACGCCCTTAAACTTGGCTTGCGTTGGCGCACTCATGGCAAAGGCAATAAAGCGGAAGGTGAATTTCATAATGCTAGTTTTGAATTCTACGAAAGCGAGTTAACCCAAGGGCAACGCTACGAAGTACCCTTTACTTTTGTAGCACCCTCAGGCCCACTCACCTATCATGGGCATAATTTAAATATCGATTGGTACTTACAAGCTATTGTCGATGCCCCCCTGCTACCCAACTTTTTAGACCCTCTTGGTGAAACCGAAATTCTTATTTTACCTTCTTTAAATTCAGGCATTCACCTAGGACCAAATTACACAGCCCCTAAAGACAACTCGAGTTTAACAGGAATAAATTGGCTTACACTCATTTTTGGTACCGTGTTTACTTTGGTAGGCACAAGTGTATCTATACTATTTTTTGCAAGCAGAGCATTTCCTGTTGTTTTTTTTAGCATCATCCCCCTTGTTTTTGCGGGTATAGGTATTGCTTTTATTTTTTCGTCTTTACGTAATTATTTGGCAGCGTCTGCTTTAAGTGATATTGATATGAGCTTTAATAAACGCATGCTTACACCAGATGATGAGCTTATTTGCAGCTTACGTTTTGCTCCTCGTAAAGACTTCTATATTGATGAGATTCTCATGACGCTCGAAGCAAAAGAGGTTGTCACGAGGGGTAGTGGCAGTAACAGAAAAACCTTTACACACACCGTTTTTAAGCAAGTTGAAAGACCCTTAAGAGCACAACAAGTCAATGCTGGTGAGCATGTAGAAATCAGCACTTCGTTCCTTATTCCACCTGATGCAGCTTATACATTTATTGCAAATGACAATGCTTTAAAGTGGACGCTAAGCGCCACACTCGATAAAGAAGGCCCACTTGATTGGAAACAAGATTTCCAAATTGATATTATTCCTTGGCAAAAACAAGCCTCTAACGATTAAAATCGTATTCTTTGGCGTTTCCACGAATGCTTGAACATTCAAACCATTCGTACGACCCCTGACCCTAGACTATCTGAATTC
>CAYGTA010000226.1:0-7831 GCA_964352605.1 uncultured bacterium
GCTGAACTCGAGTCTCTTGTTAGTGCTAAAACGAAGTTGATTGCAATTTGTAACCCTAATAACCCGACGGGGGTTTTGCTTAGTGATGAGGCTAGGCAGGGCATAGTGGCGTTGGCTAAACGGGTGGGTGCTTGGCTGTTAATAGATGAGATTTATCGGGGTACTGAGCATAATGGCGTTATGATTGATAGTTTTTTTGGCTCTTATGACAGGGTGATTGCAACGGCGGGTTTATCTAAAGCGTTTGGTTTGCCGGGTTTGCGTATTGGTTGGATGCTTGCACCAGAAGCGTTTGTTGAGGATGCTTGGGGCTTTAAGGATTACACGAGCATTACAGCAGGTACGCTTAGTTATGACTTGGCTGCTAGGGCTTTAGAGCCTACCATGCTGAAGAAGGTTTTGGGTCGTAACCGTGACTTGGTTAAGACGAATCTTGAGGTTTTAAAAGCTTGGATTGCGACGCAAGGTGGTCTGTTTACACTTTCGCCACCGCAGGCTGGTGCGATGGCGTTTGTTAAGTATCATTTTGATATTTCTTCAACTGAGTTTACTGATAAGTTGCATAAAGAGAAGAGTGTGTTGGTGGTGCCGGGGGCGCATTTTGGTTTGGAGTATTTCTTGCGGATTGGCTACGGGCTTGAAACGCCTAAGTTAAAGCTTGCCTTAGCACGTATTGCTGACTTGGTTAGCGAGCTAAATATCAAAGTGGCTAGCTAAATTATGGATTTAGCGCAGCGTATCCTTGAGGCAGAAGCACGCATTAGACCCATTGTTAAAGAAACACCACTCGAGCGTTCTTTGGTTTTGAGTGATGAGGCAACCGAGGTTTTTCTTAAGCTTGAGAATTTGCAGCATACAGGTTCGTTTAAGCTGCGGGGTGCTACCAATAAGTTATTGTCTTTAAGTGACGCTGATAAAGCGAAGGGTGTGGTTACGGCTTCATCAGGTAATCATGGTGCAGCGACTGCGTATGCAGCTAAGCAGCTTGGCGTTAAGGTTTTGGTGTTTGTACCCACACATGCGTCGAGCGCTAAAATTGAGGCCATTAAACGCTTTGCTGCTGAGGTTCGACTTCATGGCGATGATGGGGTGATTACGGAGCGGTTTGCTCGGCAGTACGCACTTCAAGAAGGCATGACGTATGTTTCTCCTTATAACGATATTGATATTGTGGCAGGGCAGGGAAGTGTTGGGGTAGAACTAGCTAGGCAATGCACCGACTTAGATGCTGTTTTTGTGGCGGTTGGCGGTGGGGGGCTTATTTCAGGTACAGCGGCTGCTCTAAAAGCAACAAATCCGAATTTAAAAGTAATTGCTTGCTCCCCTTTAAATTCGGCAGTGATGATTGCGTCACTTAAAGCTGGTGAACTGCTTGATTTACCGTCTTTACCTACTCTGTCAGATGGAACAGCAGGTGGTGTAGAAGAAAACGCCATAACCTTTGAACTTTGTCAGCAACTCATTGATGAATCTGTACTGGTCACAGAAGAAGAAATAAAAGATGCCTTAACACAAACCCTAGCAACTGAACATTTACTTATTGAAGGTGCAGCGGCTGTCGCTGTCGCGGCTTTCTTAAAAACTCGAGCTGCTTATAAGGGTCAAAAAGTAGCTATTGTTTTGTGTGGTGCAAATATTAGCTTAACGGATTTAAAAAAGGTACTCGAGTGAGGCTAATTAAACTTGCTGAGATTAAGGAAAGCCTTAAATTAATAGATGTTTTGCCTTTAATTGAGCAGGGCTTCGTGGCTTACTCGCAAGGGCTTGCGGTGGTGCCTCCTGTGGCTGAGCTTGTGCTTGAGGAGCATGAGGGCGAAGTGCATATTAAGTATGGGTATCTTAAAGAAGATGATGTTTATGTAATTAAAATTGCTTCGGGGTTTTATAAGAATGCGGCTTTGGGTTTGCCTTCAAGTAATGGCATGATGCTTGTTTTTAAACAGCAGACAGGTGAGCCTTTAGCGCTTTTACAAGATAATGGTTTTCTGACGGATGTTCGCACCGCTATTGCAGGGGCCATTGCCGCTAAATATCTTGCTCCTAAAAAGCTTAAGATGATTGGGGTCGTGGGTACTGGCGTGCAGGCAAGATTGCAATTGCGTTACTTGAAAGAAGTTACCGACTGCCGTGATGTTTTGCTGTGGGGTCGTAGTGAGAACGCCGTTCAAAGCTACTTGAATGATATGCAGGCTGAAGGCTTTAGCATTCGTGTTGCGCAAAGCCCTAAAGAGATTATGCAGGCTTGTCAGCTTATTGTTACTACAACCACTTCAAAAAACTATTTGCTAAGCGTTGAAGACTTGCGCTCAGGTACGCACATTACGGCTGTAGGTTCAGATACACCTGAAAAACAAGAGTTGGATGCGCGTATTCTTACTAAAGCTGATTTAGTGGTGGTAGATAGTATTGCTCAGTGCAAACTTCGTGGTGAAGCTTCTCAAGCGTTACGTCAAGGTCTTATAAAAGAAACGGATATGCTTGAATTAGGGCATATTATTTCAACTAAACAAGCAGGCCGAACAAATAATGAACAAATAACTATTGCGGACTTAACAGGTGTAGCGGTTCAAGATATTCAAATAGCAAAAACTGTGTATTTGGCAAGTCAGTCGTAATTGCTTTATGCTGAAGCCTAATGTCAAAAGGTCATGATTTTTACGATAAAGACCAAGCTTTTCGTAGTTACCAAGAACACCGCAGCCGACAAGAAAACCCAAACAATACACTAGAACGCCCTGTTATTTATGGATTACTGGGCGATATTAAGGGTAAGCATTTTCTTGATTTAGGCTGTGGTGACGCTATGTTTGGTGTTGAACTTCTGAGTCAAGGTGCAGCGAGTTACACGGGCATAGAAGGTTCAGAAAAAATGCTCGAGCTTGCCCGTAAAAACTTGACGCATCCTAATGCGAAGCTCGTGAAGCAGTCTTTAGAAGACTGGCAAGCATCAGAAGAAAGCGTTGATGTGGTGACCTCACGCTTAGTCCTTCATTACCTTAAAGACCTAAAAGCCATTTTTAAGCAAGTAGCTCGAGTTTTAAAGCCAGAGGGGCGCTTTATAGTGTCACTCGAGCATCCTGTCATAACGTCGCACTATGAGAGTTTAGCGAAGGGTAAGCGAACAAGCTGGCTGGTTGATAATTACTTTCTGGAAGGCCCACGTGAGCATGTTTGGTTAGCTGAATCTGTTGTTAAGTACCACCGAACGCTAGAAACGTATTTGCGCTTATTGCAAGAAACAGGTTTTAGTTTAGAGGCGTTACGTGAAGCGCAACCAAAAGAAGAAAACTTTCAAAGCAAAAGCGAGTTTGAGCGTCGCCAGCGTATTCCTTTGTTTTTGTGTTTTGCTGCTAAAAAACGTTAAGACGTCCTACAAAAGACTGACGCTTTTAGGGGGTTTGCGTGACATTATGAATACAACAAGGAGAGTGATTAAAGTGAAAGCATTGGTTTTTATGCTTATTTTGGTGTCAGGTACAGCTTTTGCTCAAGATGCTTTTTTGGGCGCATGGCAAGGTGTTATAGGGCCTGATGTTATAAATCTAAATATTGGCATTGTTTTTGAAGACGTTGAGGGTGAAATGCAAGCTAGCATTACCATTCCTGCGCAAGGTTTTGAAGGTGCACTGAGCATAGATGAAATAACTGAAGACGGTATTGTTATGAGCATTCAAGGTATACCGGGTGACCCTAGTTTTGACGGCACGCTCATAGAAAACAGCATTAGGGGTAGCTTTACCCAAGCTGGTCAAGAATTAGCCTTTAGCTTAGAACGCTCGAGTGAGGCGGTTTCTTTGCAGCGTTTGCAAGATCCTGTTGAGCCTTATCCTTATAAAACTAAAGAGCTGAGTTTTACTAATGGCGATATAAGCATTGCTGGAACGCTTAGTTTACCTGAGGGGGAGGGGCCGTTTGCTGCTGTTGTTATGATTACGGGTAGTGGACCTCAAGATCGCAATGAGGCTTTAGCTGGGCATAGACCGTTTTTGGTTTTGGCTGACGCTATGACCAAAGCTGGCTTTGCGGTTCTTCGTACTGATGATCGTGGTGTGGGGGGTACAACAGGTGATTTATCGCAAGCAAGCTACGAAGATTTAGCTGGCGATGTCATGGCTGCGATTGCCTTTTTAGCTGAGCGAGAAGACATAGACGCAAGCAAAATAGGCTTATTTGGTCATAGTGAAGGTGGCTTTATAGCGCCCCTTGTTGCGTCACAGCAAGATATTGCTTTTCTTATTAGCATGGCTGGCCCGAGCGTAAGTGGTGCTGAGGTTTTAAATTTACAAAATCGCCTTATTTTAGAGCAAGAAGGCGCAAGCGAAGAAGAAATTCAAGCACAACTAAACTATTTACAATCTTTAGGGGATGCGCTCAGCCGAGAAGCCTACACTGAAGCTAAAGCCTTAACAGAAGCTCGAGTGCGCGAAAGCTTTGCAAGTGCAGACCCAGCAGAGTTGCCAGATGAAGCTTTGCAAGAGCAGCTACTTGAAATGCAAGTGGCAAGTGTAGCTACGCCTTACTTTCGTAATATCTTCGTCTTCGATCCGCAACCCTACTTAAAAGAGCTTGATATGCCTGTACTTGCTTTCTATGGTGATAAAGACATTCAAGTTGATGCCGTGCAAAATCTAGAACCTTTAGAGCTTGCTTTAGCTAACAATGCAGATGCAACCATTAGGGTTTTTGAAGGCCTAAATCACCTTATGCAACCTGCTAATACAGGCGCTATAAGTGAGTATGAAACTATAGATGTAACCATAGCGCCAGAAGTTTTAGAGCTAATAACAAGTTGGCTGAGTGAGCGTTTTTAGGTTTGTAGAGCTTTAAATTTAGCTGTTTTTTGACAGGCTTTCCAGTAAGCCATAAAGCTGTTGTATGCTTTTAAAGGCGGGCTAAACATCGTCTTAAAGGTCTCTATTTGCACAGCTTTATGTGCCCAACTGTGAATCGCAGGATGCGCCCTAGATAAAGGTTTCTGAGAACACAAAGCCAAAAAATCATCTAGGCTACCGATAAAGATTTGCAAGTCAGGAATGTTCTTAGTTAACGCCACAATAAAGTCACAACGCTTTTGACTCATAGCAAAACGACTTAAGACGTCAGGCTCGAGTATTAACACTCGGTTGGCATTTTTATCTCTATGCCAGTTTGGGTCAAGCATCCACATGTGGTAAAGCAACGTGGGTTTGTTTGCGTCTAGTGCTTCAAAGCTAGCTTCAGGTAAATGCGCTTCGGGTTTGTAGGCCTCATAGCTTTTAAGGACCTCAGGTACACTCTCTATAGGAAAGCTACTGTAAGGAATATCTAGAAACGTAGTATTTTGGCTCGAGTTACTAAATTTGTTTAAGTTGTCTTGATTGGCTAGATATTTTTTGCTTGAAAAGCTACCTGCTACCCATTGCCAAGATAAGCTGTTAGAAGCTAAATCGCCATCTAGTAAATGATAGTACATCCAGTCTGCACCTGCTTTCCAGTGCACTTTAGCGACATTACAAACGACAGCAGCTAGCCACATGCGTTCATGATTATGTAAGTAGCCTGTTTCGTAAAGCTTGGTAATGGCAGTATCTAAAACCTTAATGCCTGTTTTGGCATCACGAATAGCTGTGGGTAAGTGGCTGTGGCGTACATCTTCTTGGGGCTGCCTTAGGTCACTAAAAATCGCATCTTTATGAAAACCATAAACGGTTTGAAAAAAGTCACGCCAGCCTAATTCAAAAATAAGTTTTTCTGAATCTTTAAAGCTGTACTTTTTAAGAATGGCTTCTAAGATGTCCGTTGTATTTAACACACCATGAGTCAAGTAAGGGCTTAAGCGCGTAACTGCGCCATTCAAATAATTTCGACTACGCGCGTAATGCTTAGGTTCAATTGCATCAATACGCTCATAAATGCTTGCTAGATCACTCGGAAAAGAAGACATAGTCTATGCTAAAAGAGAAAGGCCAAAACAAAGCTTACGCTACCCTACAGTAAGTAAAAAGACGCCAAAGGTAAATTAAACTGTGCCAGTTTTAGAAAAAACATGCCTGAGTTGCGGGCGACGGATGAGCTACCAGAAACGCTGGGCAAAAAACTGGGGCGAGCTAAAGTATTGCAGTCAAAAGTGCCGAAAGACTAAACCCAACAAGCTCGATAAAAAGCTAGAAGAAAGCTACCTTCAGCTTATTAAAACAAAAACCTTAGTAACAGAAGAAGATCTTGTGAGGCAGCTAAAAGAAACCCCGAAAGACTTACGAGAACGCATTCGTAAAGCAGCCCGAAGGTTGGTTGCTACAGGAAACTATGAGCTAATACAAAACGGTAAAACCGTTGACCCATCAATAGCGAAAGGACCCATTAGCTTAAGGCGAAAACCATGAAAAGCCATCTTTTACTTCCTCACCAACTCTTTAAAGACACTAAAATCTTAAAAGAAGCAGACACAATCCTACTAATCGAAACCCCTCTCTTCTTTAAAGACAAGCACCACACTGCACTGTTCCACAAGCAAAAACTCATGCTCCACAGAGCCAGCATGAAACACTACGCTCATACACTCGAGCTTCAAGATCTAAACGTTCACTATGTTGACTGCAAAGATGCTGATTTCGATAAGGTGTTTGCTGAGTACAAGATGTCAACTGTCAGGGTTTATGACCCTGTAGATTACTTACTCGAGCGTAGATTAAAGCGTGTCTGTAATAACAAGGGTGTTGACTTAGAGGTTTTAGCGTCACCTAACTTCTTAAATACTACTGAAGATAATCAAGATTTATTGGCTGATGATAAATGGTTCATGGCGTCCTTTTATAAGCAGCAACGTCAGCGCTTAAATATTCTTTTAGATGAAGACCAGCAACCCTTGGGTGGCAAGTGGTCATTTGATAAAGAAAATCGCAAGAAACTTCCTAAGAGCAAGCTTTCAGATATTCCTAAACTCCCTAAAATTGCATGGGATGACACTTTGACAGAAGCTAAAGACTATGTTGAAGCAAACTTTCCAAAGCATTACGGTGAGTTGAATCATGCCTATTATCCTTACACTCATGAACAAGCTGAAAACTGGCTGGAAGTCTTTCTAAAAGAACGCTTTGCTGAGTTTGGCACTTATGAAGATGCCATTGTTAAAGGTGAAAACTGGCTTTACCATAGTGTCTTAACTCCCATGCTAAACATTGGCCTGCTAACCCCCAAACAAGTGATTGACAGCAGTATGAGTTACGCAGAACAAAACGACGTACCTATAGCAAGTCTTGAAGGCTTCATAAGACAAATTATAGGCTGGCGTGAATTCATGCGAGCTGCTTACCAACGCTTTGGCATAACCATGCGAACAAGCAACCACTGGCAGCACACACGCAGCATGCCAAAAGCATTTTACACAGCAAGTACAGGTATAGACCCTATAGATGACAGTCTAAAACGCATCATTGAAACAGGGTACTGCCATCATATAGAACGCCTCATGGTGTTAGGTGGCTTTATGTTCCTATGCGAAATTAAACCCACTGACATTTACACATGGTTCATGGAAATGTTCATAGATAGCTACGACTGGGTCATGGTGCCAAACGTCTACGCAATGAGTCAAAACAGTGCAGCTGGGCTCATAACCACCAAACCTTACTTTTCAGGTTCAAATTACATACGTAAAATGTCGCACTACAAAAAAGATGACTGGGCAGACACATGGGACGCCCTCTACTGGCGATTCATACTCAAACACCAAAACAAGCTAAGCAAAAACCCACGCTGGAGCATGATGACACACCAAGCCAGCAAACTAAGCGAAACTCGAGTGAAAGAAATCCAAAGTCAAGCTGACAGGTTTTTGAATACACTCGAGTGA